>NZ_JBSVWN010000054.1:0-45924 GCF_054071325.1 Pseudomonas sp. SDO5215_S409
GCCAAGCTGGTTGCGCTTCGCGCAACGCGCCATGCCTGGCGCACATAAAAAAAGGACTCCGAAGAGTCCTTTTTCAGCTTGACGCGCCGCGGTGATTAAACGCCCGAAGCCTTGGCTGCTGCGACGTCCTTGATGGACAGCTTGATACGGCCGCGGTTGTCCACGTCCAGTACCAGCACTTCCACTTCCTGGCCTTCCTTGAGGATGTCGGTCACTTTCTCGACGCGAGCATCGCTCAGCATGGAGATGTGAACCAGACCGTCCTTGCCCGGCAGGATGTTGACGAATGCGCCGAAGTCGACGATGCGCTCAACCTTGCCGACGTAGATCTTGCCGATCTCGGCTTCTGCAGTGATGCCCAGAACGCGCTGACGCGCGGCCTCTGCGGCTTCCTTGGTTTCGCCGAAGATCTTGATCGAGCCGTCGTCTTCGATGTCGATCGAAGCCTTGGTTTCTTCGCAGATCGCACGAATGGTCGCGCCGCCTTTACCGATAACGTCACGGATTTTGTCGGTGTCGATTTTCATCGCGATCATGGTTGGCGCGTTGGCCGACAGTTCGGTACGCGACTGGCCAATGATCTGGTTCATCTGGCCGAGGATGTTCAGGCGAGCTTCCAGGGCTTGGCCCAGGGCGATCTCCATGATTTCTTCGGTGATGCCTTTGATCTTGATGTCCATCTGCAGCGCGGTCACGCCTTTGGCGGTACCGGCTACTTTGAAGTCCATGTCACCCAGGTGGTCTTCGTCGCCCAGGATGTCGGTCAGGATGGCGAACTTCTCGCCTTCTTTAACCAGGCCCATGGCGATACCGGCAACCGGCGCCTTCATCGGCACACCGGCGTCCATCAGGGCCAGGGAAGCGCCGCACACGGAAGCCATGGAGCTGGAACCGTTGGACTCGGTGATTTCCGAAACCACACGGATGGTGTACGGGAATACGTCAACCGCCGGCAGCATGGCCTGGACCGAACGACGGGCCAGACGGCCGTGACCGATTTCGCGGCGGCCAGCACCACCCATGCGGCCACACTCGCCCACCGAGAACGGTGGGAAGTTGTAGTGCAGCATGAAGGGGTCTTTTTTCTCGCCTTCCAGGGTGTCCAGCAGTTGCGCGTCACGGGCGGTGCCCAGGGTTGCAACGACCAGGGCCTGGGTTTCACCACGGGTGAACAGGGCCGAACCGTGGGTTTTTGGCAGAACGCCGACTTCGATGTTCAGAGGACGTACGGTGCGGGTGTCGCGGCCGTCGATACGTGGCTTGCCGTTGACGATGTTTTCGCGAACGGTGCGGTATTCGATCTCGCCGAAAGCAGCTTTGACTTCGCTGGACGAAGGCTGGCCTTCTTCACCGGACAGCTTGGCAACCACCTGATCCTTCAGCTCGCCCAGGCGCGCGTAACGGTCGGCCTTGACGGTGATGGTGTAAGCCTGGGAGATCGCTTCGCCGAACTCGGCACGGATCGCACCCAACAGCGCGGTGGCTTCGGCTTGCGGGGTCCAGCTCCAGGTTGGCTTGGCCGCTTCGGCAGCCAGCTCTTTCACAGCCTGGATGACCGATTGGAACTCGTCGTGGGCGAACAGCACGGCGCCCAACATCTGGTCTTCGGTCAGCTCTTTGGCTTCCGACTCAACCATCAGTACGGCTTCGGACGTACCGGCAACGACCATGTCCAGGCTCGATGCTTTCAGTTGCTCGTAGGTCGGGTTCAGCAGGTAGCCGGTGCTTTCGTGGAAAGCAACACGAGCGGCGCCGATCGGGCCGTCGAAAGGAATACCGGAGATGGCCAGGGCAGCCGAGGTGCCGATCATCGCAGCGATGTCCGGATCGGTCTTCTTGCTGGTGGAAACGACGGTGCAGACAACCTGCACTTCGTTCATGAAACCTTCCGGGAACAGCGGACGGATCGGACGGTCGATCAGTCGGGAAGTCAGGGTTTCTTTTTCGGAAGGACGGCCTTCACGCTTGAAGAAACCGCCAGGGATCTTGCCGGCAGCGTAGGTTTTTTCCTGGTAGTGAACAGACAGCGGGAAAAAGCCTTTGCTCGGGTCAGCGGTCTTGGCGCCAACCACGGTCACCAGTACGGTGACGTCATCGTCAACGGTGACCAGCACTGCGCCGGAGGCTTGACGGGCGATACGGCCTGTCTCGAGGGTAACGGTCGATTGACCGAACTGGAATTTTTTGATGACCGGGTTCACGGTGTCCTACCTTCTTTGTGGCTCTTGGGGGAACGTGTCTTCTTGCGAAATTCTTGGGCAATGTCGGGAATCGGCCCAACGCCTGTCCAGGGGTAAAACGTGTATCCAGATAAAACTTGAGGCTGGGAGCCTGCCATGGGCCAGCGGGAATCCCACTGACACACGGCAGACAACCAACCTCTAGCGCAACCGCTGATTAGCGACGCAGACCCAGGCGACCGATCAGAGTCTGATAACGACCCAGATCCTTGCCTTTCAGGTAGTCCAGCAGCTTGCGACGCTGGTTTACCATGCGGATCAGACCACGACGGGAGTGGTGGTCTTTACCGTTGGCCTTGAAGTGACCTTGCAGCTTGTTGATGTTGTGGGTCAGCAGTGCAACTTGCACTTCTGGCGAACCAGTGTCACCAACAGCTTGCTGGTAGTCAGCTACGATTTGAGCCTTTTCTTGAACGTCGAGAGCCATGAGGCAATCCTTTTATCAGGAAACCACCCAAAGGGCGATTTCAACAGGCCAGGGACAAATCCCTGTATCTAAAAATGAGTAGTGACCGTGCCTGTTAACAGCCACCCTCGTTCGGTCATTCTGACCGAATCAGTCGACGCGGCGCGATCCGCCCGTCTTCGCTCACTTCACCGATACCGATAAAGCGACCGTTGTGATCCTGTACCCGCACCATGCCGAACTTCGGCGCATCCGGGGCGCGTACCGGTTGGCCATTGAGCCAGTAGAACGCGCTGTGTTCCGAAAAGTGCAGCAATGGCCAATCCAGCAAACCGCTGTCCGAAGGCATCAGGAAGCGATCGACTGCTTCATGGCCGCCCTCGGCATGTACCGCTTCAAGCTCCTCCAGCGTGACCGTCTGGGCCAGGGTGAAAGGGCCGGCCTGGGTACGCCGCAATTCTGCGACGTAGGCGCCACAACCCAGTTGCTCACCAATATCCTCAACCAATGTACGAATATAGGTGCCTTTGCTGCAGTCCACCGCCAATCGGGCGGTGTCGCCCTCACTGGCGAGCAATTCCAGGCGCGCAATAGTAACAGAACGCGGTTCGCGCTCCACTACTTCACCTGCGCGTGCCAGCTTGTAAAGCGGCTGCCCGTCACGCTTGAGCGCCGAGTACATGGGCGGTATCTGGCTGATTTGCCCACGAAAAGCGGGTAAAGCCGCTTCAATATCCGCACGACCAACGGTCACCTCACGCACCTGCAAAACATCACCTTCAGCGTCTGCCGTGGTGGTGGTCTTGCCCAGTTGCATCAGGGTTTCGTAACCCTTGTCGGAATCGAGCAGGTATTGGGAGAACTTGGTGGCCTCGCCAAAGCACAACGGCAAGACGCCGGTAGCCAACGGATCGAGGCTGCCGGTGTGACCGGCCTTCTCGGCGTTGAGCAGCCAACGGACCTTCTGCAAGGCGGCATTGGAGGTAAAGCCCAAGGGCTTGTCCAGCAGGATGATGCCGCTGACGTTACGACGGATACGTTTGACCTGAGCCACCATTTACTCCTTGGCGTCTTCAGGTGCCGGCGCGTGCTGGCTGTCTTCTGCCACCGCCCGCTCGATCAGTGCCGAGAGGTGTGCGCCACGCGCCACGCTTTCGTCGTAATGGAAGTGCAGTTGCGGAACGCTGCGCAGCTTCATTTCACGGGCCAGTTGCATGCGCAAAAAGCCTGCGGCCGAGTTGAGCACCTTGATGGTCTGGGCGATGTCTTCGCCGTTGTCCTGGCCCATCACGGTGATGAAGATCTTGGCGTGGCCCACGTCGCGACTCACGTCAACGGCGGTAATGGTGACCAGGCCTACACGCGGGTCTTTGACTTCACGACGGATCAACTGTGCCAGCTCGCGCTGCATCTGATCGCCGATACGTTGGGTGCGGCTGTATTCTTTTGCCATGTCTTGTTACCTGTTACTGCCACACGGCGAAAGCCGTGGGGTCTGAAAGCGGCAAACGCCCGGCCTGACAAAAGCCAGACCGGGCGTTGCGTTTAGAGTCCGGACACAGCGCGCGGCATTTGCATGCCCACACGCTGTGTGGCCCTTGAAGTGCGCGAGTCAGAGGCTGCGAGCAACCTGAACCTTCTCGAAGACTTCGATCTTGTCGCCGACCTTGACGTCGTTGTAGCTCTTGACGCCGATGCCGCATTCCATGCCGTTACGCACTTCGGAAGCGTCATCCTTGAAGCGGCGCAGGGATTCCAGCTCGCCTTCGAAGATAACGATGTCTTCACGCAGTACACGGATCGGACGGTTACGGTACACAGTACCTTCGGTAACCATGCAACCTGCGATGGCGCCGAATTTCGGCGAGCGGAACACGTCACGAACCTCGGCGATACCCAGGATGTTCTCCCGGACGTCGCTGCCAAGCATGCCGGTGAGGGCTTTCTTGACGTCTTCGATGATGTCGTAGATGACGTTGTAGTAACGCATGTCCAGGCCTTCCTGCTCGACGATCTTGCGAGCGCCGGCATCGGCACGCACGTTGAAGCCGAACAGTACAGCGTTGGAAGCCAGTGCCAGGTTGGCGTCGGATTCGGTGATACCACCGACACCGCCACCGACGACACGCACTTGCACTTCGTCGTTACCCAGGCCGTTCAGAGCACCTTGCAGGGCTTCCAGCGAACCACGGACGTCAGACTTGAGGACGATGTTAAGCGTCTTCTTCTCTTCCTGGCCCATGTTCTCGAAGATGTTTTCCAGCTTGCCAGCGTGAGCGCGGGCCAACTTGACTTCGCGGAACTTGCCTTGACGGAACAGAGCCACTTCACGGGCTTTCTTCTCATCGGCAACCACGCTCATCTCGTCGCCAGCATCCGGCGTACCGTCAAGACCCAGGATCTCGACCGGAATGGCAGGACCTGCTTCCTTGATTGGCTTGCCGTTCTCGTCGAGCATGGCCCGTACACGGCCGTAGTTCGAACCGACCAGGATCATGTCGCCTTGGCGCAGAGTACCGTCTTGAACCAGCACGGTCGCCACCGGGCCACGGCCCTTGTCCAGGCGGGACTCGACAACCACACCACGGCCAGGTGCCGAAGGCGTAGCGGTCAGTTCCAGGACTTCGGCTTGCAACAGGACGGCTTCGAGCAGTTCGTCGACGCCCGTACCCATCTTCGCGGAAACCGGTACGAATGGTGTGTCGCCACCCCACTCTTCGGACGTTACGCCGTGAACCGACAGTTCGCTGCGGATGCGATCCAGGTCTGCACCCGGCTTGTCGATCTTGTTCACCGCGACCACCAGAGGAACACCTGCCGCCGTGGCGTGCTGGATAGCCTCGATGGTTTGTGGCATCACGCCGTCGTCCGCTGCAACCACCAGAATCACGATGTCGGTCGCCTTGGCACCACGGGCACGCATGGCGGTAAACGCAGCGTGACCCGGGGTATCGAGGAACGTCACCATGCCACGGTCGGTTTCAACGTGGTAAGCGCCGATGTGCTGGGTGATGCCGCCGGCTTCGCCCGCAGCCACCTTGGCACGACGGATGTAGTCGAGCAGGGAGGTTTTACCGTGGTCAACGTGGCCCATTACGGTCACAACCGGCGCACGGGAAACCGCTTCACCTTCAAACTTCAGGGACTCGGCCAGGGAATCTTCCAGGGCAGTGTCGCTGACCAGGGTCACTTTGTGGCCCAGCTCTTCAGCAACCAGTTGGGCAGTTTCCTGGTCCAGTACCTGGTTGATGGTGGCCGGAGTGCCCAGCTTGAACATGAACTTGATGATTTCGGCAGCCTTGACCGACATCTGCTGGGCGAGGTCGCCTACAGTGATGGTTTCGCCGATCTTCACTTCGCGCACGACAGGGCCGGTTGGGCTCTGGAAACCGTGGGCGTTGCGCTTTTTCAGCTTGGCCTTGCCGCGACCGCCGCGACGGAAGCCATCGCTTTCTTCGTCGGTGGTCCGTGGAGCCACACGTGGCGCCGGGGCTTTTTCCTTGACCGATGCACGATGAGGCGCGTTTTTACGCTCGCCATCGCCACCACCGCCGCCACGACGACTGCTGTCGTCGGCACGAGGCTTGTCTGGACGACGAGGCTCTTCGCGCTTGCGGGCATCTGCCGCTGGAGCCGGTGCCGGAGCAGCCGGAGCCGCCTCTTGCACAGTCTCTACAGGTGCAGAGGGCGCAACCGGAGCAGCAACCGCTTCAACTGGAGCAGCAGGCTGGCGACGCGCGTCTTCTTCGGCGCGGCGCTTGGCTTCTTCTTCAGCCTTTTGACGGGCAGCATTTTCTACCGCACGACGCTCTTCCAGCTCGCGCTTGCGCTCGGCTTCGATTTCTTCAGCGCTGCGTTGTACGAAGACTTTCTTCTTACGCACTTCAACACTGATGCTTTTGCTACCGGCAACACGCAGGGTGCTGGTCGTTTTGCGCTGCAATGTAATCTTGCGCGGTTCTTCCACTTTCGCCTTGTGGCTGCTCTTCAAGTGAGTCAGCAAAGACTGCTTCTCACTGTCGCTCACACCTTCATCGGCGGCGGTGTGCGGCAGACCTGCCTCACGCATCTGCTGCAACAGGCGCTCTACCGGTGTTTTGACCTCATCGGCCAGTTGTTTCACCGTGACTTGCGTCATGCACTTCTCTCCTCAGGCCGCGCCTAATTACTCGAACCAGTGGGCTCGGGCGGCCATGATCAACTTGCCGGCACGATCGTCGTCGATGCCGTCGATGTCGAGCAGGTCGTCAATAGACTGCTCGGCCAGGTCTTCGCGGGTAATTACGCCGCGCACCGCCAGTTCCATCGCCAAATCCTTGTCCATACCCTCAAGCGAGAGCAGGTCTTCGGCCGGATGGGCGTCTGCCAGCTTTTCCTCAGTAGCGATGGCTTTAGTCAACAAACGATCCTTGGCACGAGCGCGAAGCTCGTTGACGATGTCTTCGTCAAAGCCGTCGATGTTGAGCATTTCTTCCAGCGGTACGTAGGCAATCTCTTCCAGGCTGGTGAAGCCTTCATCTACCAGCACCTGTGCCAGCTCTTCGTCGACTTCCAGCTCGTCGATGAAGTTGCGCAGGATGTCACCGGTTTCAGCTTGCTGCTTAGCCTGGATGTCCGATTCGGTCATCACGTTCAGGGTCCAACCGGTCAGTTGGCTGGCCAGACGTACGTTCTGACCACCGCGACCGATGGCCTGAGCCAGATTGTCTGCGCCAACGGCGATGTCCATTGCATGGGCATCTTCGTCGACGATAATTGCCGCCACTTCTGCTGGCGACATGGCATTGATCACGAATTGTGCCGGGTTATCGTCCCACAGCACGATGTCCACACGCTCGCCGCCCAGTTCGCCCGACACTGCCTGCACGCGCGAACCGCGCATACCAATGCAAGCGCCCTGCGGGTCGATGCGTTTGTCCTTGGAGCGGACCGCGATCTTGGCACGCGAACCCGGATCGCGGGACGCGGCCATGACTTCGATCAGGCCTTCAGCAATTTCCGGCACTTCGATGCGGAACAGTTCGATCAGCATTTCCGGCGCAGTACGCGACAGGATCAGCTGAGGACCGCGGTTCTCGGTGCGGATTTCCTTGAGCAGCGCGCGCAAGCGCACGCCCACACGGAAAGTTTCGCGGGAAATGATGTCTTCACGGGCCAGCAACGCTTCGGCGTTGTTGCCCAGGTCAACGATCACGTTGTCGCGGGTTACTTTTTTCACGGTGCCGGAGATGATTTCCCCCAGGCGCTCGCGATAGGCGTCAACCACTTGGGCGCGCTCGGCTTCGCGAACTTTCTGCACGATGACTTGCTTGGCCGTCTGCGCAGCAATACGACCGAATTCGATCGACTCGATCTTTTCCTCGACGACATCACCGACCTTGGCGCCCGGGTGCGTTTGCGCAACCTTGCTCGGCCAGGTTTCGATAGCCGGATCATCAAGATCGTCTTCTTCGACTACCGTCCAACGACGGAACGTCTCATAGGCACCGGTGTGGCGATTGATTTCCACACGCAGATCAACTTCGTCTTCAAAGCGCTTTTTGGTAGCGGTGGCCAGGGCCAGCTCCAGTGCTTCAAAAATCACGCCTGCCGGTACACCCTTTTCATTGGATACCGACTCAACAACCAGCAGTACTTCTTTGCTCATCGTACGCCTCGCCTTTCGCAAGCCATTGGATCCGCGGGATCCGCGTCTCAGTCAAAACTGGGAATAATGTTGGCCTTGTCGATCAAATCGATCGGCAACAGGAACTCATGGTCGTCTACCTGCACCACGACATCCTGTTCTTCTACACCGCGCAGAAGGCCCTGAAAGTTGCGTCGCCCTTCAAAAGGGGAACGCAGCCTGATCTTCACTTGTTCACCGGCAAATTGTGCAAACTGCTCAATAGTGAACAGTGGGCGTTCCATGCCTGGCGAGGAAACTTCAAGGGTGTATTCATTGGTGATGGGATCTTCAACATCCAGCACACCACTGACCTGACGGCTGACAATGGCACAATCGTCCACCAGCACGCCGCCCTCTTTATCGATATAAACGCGCAACACGGAGTGACGGCCTTGAGCCGAATACTCGATACCCCAGCATTCATAGCCTAGGGCCACGACCACCGGGGCCAACAAGGCCTGCAACTCTTCTAGCTTGCTCGACACCTGAACCCCCTCGTGCATGTATGTGCATGCTGTGCAAAATAAAAAATGGGCGAAACGCCCATCCTTGAAACGCCGTCGAACAGCGGCGTTGAAAGTGTCCAGCTAACAAAAAGCCCCTTAAAAGGGGCTCCGCTAAAACTGGTTGCGGGGGCCGGATTTGAACCGACGACCTTCGGGTTATGAGCCCGACGAGCTACCAGGCTGCTCCACCCCGCGACAAAGCTGGGGCAGAAGTATACGGCTGATCCCTTACAGGGTCAATGTAACCTTCCACCTACAAGAAAGCCCGCAATCGCGGGCTCTCCTGATAATTGGTACCGAGAAGGGGACTCGAACCCCTACACCCTATGGGCACAACCACCTCAAGGTTGCGTGTCTACCAATTCCACCACCTCGGCAAAACAGCGTTTACAACATAAAACCCTTCTTACTTCTGCTCTTGAGCTGGAGGTACGTCAGTCGCTGGAGTAGCCGACTTTTGCTCTTGAAGCACCGGGACATCATCAGAAGCCGGTTTTGCTTTTGGAACTTCCAACACCGCTGGGTTTGGCAAACCTACTTGAGTCAGCACATGAGCCTTCTCTTTAGCAAAGTAACCTAACCCCAAGCTGGTTATGAAAAAAGCTGCGGCAAGTATAGCAGTAAACTTACTAAGAAAGGTAGAGGAACCTTGGCTTCCGAACACAGTATTTGAAGCACCTGCCCCGAAAGACGCACCAGCGTCCGCACCCTTGCCCTGCTGCAGCAATACCAGGGCAACTACGCCCAACGCGCCCAACAGATGAAAAACGACTACGACTGTTTCCAGCATTTTCTCAGTTTCCCGCGGCGCGACAGATCGCACCGAACTCATCTGCATTCAGGGAAGCTCCACCAATGAGCCCCCCATCGATATCCGGCATGCCGAACAGTTCGACCGCATTGGCCGCCTTCACGCTGCCGCCGTATAGAAGACGCACACCTTGTGCAACTTCAGAATTTTCTGCCGCCAACTGAGCACGGATGGCGGCGTGCACATCCTGCGCCTGTTGCGGCGAAGCCGTCAGCCCGGTACCAATGGCCCAGACCGGCTCGTAGGCAATAACTGCCTTTGCAAAAGCACCGACTCCCAGCTCCTCGATGATGCTGCCCAGCTGACGCCCGACAACCTCAAGCGTTTTCCCGGACTCGCGCTGCTCGAGGGTTTCCCCTACGCACAACACCGGAATTAAGCCACAAGCCTGTGCCGCTGCGAACTTGCGATTAAGCGTCCCATCACGCTCGCCCATCATCTGACGGCGCTCGGAGTGCCCGACAAGCACCAGGGAACAACCCGCATCAACCAGCTGACTCGGCGCAATCTCTCCGGTCAACGCACCCTGCATGGCTTCCACCGCAGAGTTCTGCGCGCCGACCTGGATCGACTTGCCTTTCAAGCCATCAATCACTTGATTGATATACAAGCTAGGCGGGAATACCGCGACATCAACACTGCTCGGCAATGCCAAGTGACGAAGGCCATTGATCAGCTCGGCGACACTGGCGCGGGTACCGTGCATCTTCCAGTTACCAGCTACCATAGTGCGACGCATGCTGTACCTCGTCGGTCAAAGTGGGCGCAGATGTTACCCAACCCTTTCAACACTGGCAAGCCGAATTCAGGCGCAAACTTCAGTTACCAGTTTTGCCAGCTCTTCGGCATAGCCGCGAACCTGAACTTCATCTTCGCCTTCAACCATCACACGCACCAAAGGCTCAGTGCCAGACTTGCGCAACAACACCCGCCCACGGCCCGCCATAGCAGCAGTCACGCGCGCACTGGCTTCTTTCACGGCAGGGTGCTCGATCGGATTTTCGCCACCGACGAAGCGCACGTTCAACAGCACCTGGGGGCATTTACGCAAGGCGAGGCGAGCTTGGCCAAGGCTTTCTCCACTACGACGCAGCGCCAGCAGCACTTGTAACGCCGCAATGATCGCGTCGCCGGTCGTCGTGTGCTGGAAGCAGACGACATGCCCGGAGTTCTCACCACCGACCTGCCACTCACGCTCAAGCAGCTCGGCAATCACATAACGGTCACCGACGTTGGCCCGCACAAACGGGATACCCAGGTCCGCCAGTGCCAGCTCCAACCCCAGGTTACTCATCAGCGTCCCCACAACACCGCCCTGCAGCTTGCCACGCTCGTGCAGGTCGCGCGCAATGATGAACAGCAGATCGTCGCCATCCACAATCGCCCCGGTGTGATCGACCATCAATACACGGTCACCGTCACCGTCAAAAGCAATACCCAAATCAGCCTGCTCGGCCAATACGGCCGCCTGCAGTTGCCCCATATGGGTCGAACCGCAGTTTTCATTGATATTCAGGCCGTTTGGTTGAGCGCACAGGACAGTAACCTGCGCCCCCAGCTCCTTGAAAACGCTGGGCGCCACTTTATAGGTTGCACCATGAGCGCAGTCGATAACGACTTTAAGGCCGGCAAAATTGGTGCTGGTCGGCACGCTGCTTTTGCAAAACTCGATATACCGCCCCGAGGCGTCGTTGATTCGCGATACCTTGCCCAACTTGCTCGATTCGACGACCGTCATCGGCGCATCCAGCAACTCTTCGATCATGTGCTCGATTTCGTCAGGCAGCTTGGTGCCCTGCCCCGAGAAAAACTTGATGCCATTGTCGTCATGGGGGTTGTGCGAAGCACTGATCACAATACCGGCCTCAGCGTGAAAAGTACGCGTCAGGTAAGCGATCGCAGGCGTAGGCATTGGCCCCAGCAGCATGACATCAGCGCCAGCGGCAGACAGGCCGGCCTCCAGAGCGGACTCGAACATATAACCCGAAATGCGGGTGTCCTTGCCGACCAGGATTCGGCAGGCGCCCATGCTGCGAAATGCCATGCCGGCAGCCCAGCCCAGCTTGAGCATAAAGTCTGGCGTGATCGGAAATTCGCCGACCCGACCGCGAATACCGTCAGTGCCAAAATATTTTTTAGTCATAAGTGCTCCGTCATTCTTATTCGGCGGACTCAACCGCTTCGATCATCCGCATCACATCCACCGTCTCGGCAACGTCATGCACCCGCAAAATACGCGCACCTTTGCTTACAGCAAGCGCCGCCAGGGCAAGCCCCCCATACAACCGCTCGCCCACGGGGCGATTGAGTGCCTGCCCTATCATGCTCTTGCGTGAAACGCCGACCAACAAAGGACGACCAAGGGCATGCAAAGTCTCCATCTGCCTAAACAGACTCAAATTGTGTTGCAAGGTTTTGGCAAAACCAAACCCTGGGTCAAGAATAATCCGCTCGGAGGGAATTCCGGCCGCCACACAGTCAGCAATGCGCTGCGCAAGAAATGCGCTCACCTCATCGACGAGATTGTCGTAATGCGGGCTGTCCTGCATGTTCCCAGGCTCGCCAAGCATGTGCATCAGGCAAACCGGCAAGCCGGTTGCAGCGGCGGCATCCAGGGCGCCATCGCGCCGGAGTGAGCGCACATCGTTGATCAACCCGGCCCCCAGGCGTGCCGTTTCGCGCATGACCGCTGGCGTGGACGTATCAACAGAAATGATCACGTCCAGCTCACGGTGGATACGCTCCACGATAGGCGCAACCCGCTCAAGCTCCTCCAGCGGAGAAACAGCACGGGCACCCGGACGCGTGGACTCACCGCCGACATCAATCAACGTAGCGCCAGCAGCCACCATTGCCTCGGCATGACGCAACGCCGTATCGAGCTGGCTGAATTTGCCGCCGTCGGAGAAGGAATCAGGGGTTACGTTAAGAATGCCCATAACATGCGTATGGGCCAAATCAAGAACCCGGCTGCCGCAAGGCAACCGGGCTGAGGACAGCGCAGAAGTCATTTCAAACCTTAATGGTCGGCAGCCGGGCCGCCGATCGGGGTTTCAGGGCGCTCGTTCTGCACCACGGGCGGCGTGGTGCCGGATGTGCCCGAACCACCTTCCCAATCCCGCGGCTCGCGAGGAGGTCGGCCCGCCATGATGTCGTCAATTTGCTCGGCATCAATGGTTTCATACTTCATCAAGGCATCTGCCATGGCATCAAGCTTGTCACGGTTGTCCGTGAGGATTTGCTTGGCCGTGCCGTAGCACTGATCAATGATACTGCGCACTTCGGAGTCGATCAGCTTGGCTGTCTCGCCGGAGAAGCTTGCGTTCTGACCGCCGCCGCCACGCCCCAGGAACACTTCACCCTCTTCCTCGGCATACATCAAAGGACCGAGTTTTTCCGAAAGGCCCCACTTGGTCACCATGTTCCGTGCAATCTGGCTCGCACGCATGATGTCGTTGGATGCACCCGTGGTAACGCCGTCAAAACCCAACGTCATCTCTTCAGCGATCCGGCCGCCATACAGCGAGCAGATCTGACTGATCAGCGCGCGCTTGGAGAGGCTGTAGCGGTCCTCTTCCGGCAGGAACATGGTCACACCCAAGGCTCGGCCACGCGGAATGATCGACACTTTGTACACAGGGTCATGCTCAGGCACCACGCGCCCCACGATAGCGTGACCGGCTTCGTGATAAGCGGTGTTCTGCTTCTCTTTCTCGGACATGACCATGGATTTGCGCTCGGCGCCCATCATGATCTTGTCTTTAGCCAGTTCGAACTCTTTCATCTCGACGATGCGCTTGCCCACGCGTGCGGCGAACAATGATGCCTCGTTCACCAGGTTGGCCAGGTCAGCACCGGAGAAGCCAGGTGTACCACGGGCAATAACGGCCGGAGCCACATCGTCACCCATCGGCACTTTACGCATGTGTACTTTCAGGATCTGCTCGCGACCACGAATATCCGGCAACCCGACCACCACCTGACGGTCAAAACGACCTGGACGCAACAGCGCCGGGTCCAGTACATCAGGGCGGTTGGTGGCGGCAATCACGATAATGCCGTCGTTCATTTCGAAGCCGTCCATCTCGACCAGTAACTGGTTGAGGGTCTGCTCACGCTCGTCATGACCGCCGCCCATGCCGGCGCCACGATGGCGACCCACGGCGTCGATTTCGTCGATGAAGATGATGCACGGCGCGTGTTTCTTGGCCTGCTCGAACATGTCGCGAACACGGCTGGCGCCGACACCCACGAACATTTCGACGAAGTCAGAGCCGGAAATGGTGAAGAACGGAACCTTGGCTTCACCAGCGATGGCCTTGGCCAACAAGGTTTTACCTGTACCGGGCGGGCCTACCATCAGCACGCCACGAGGAATGCGACCACCCAGGCGCTGGAATTTGCCGGGATCACGCAGGAACTCGACCAGCTCACCGACTTCTTCCTTGGCTTCATCACAACCTGCGACGTCAGCCAAGGTGGTTTTTACCTGATCTTCGGAGAGCAGGCGCGCCTTGCTCTTGCCAAAGCTCATCGGCCCGCCCTTGCCCCCTGCGCCACCTTGCATCTGGCGCATGAAGAACATGAACACGGCGATAATCACCAGGATCGGGAAGCTGGCCACCAGAAGCTGGGTCCAGATGCTCTGCTGCTCAGGCTGTTTGCCTTCGACGACCACATGGTTGTCCACCAGATCGCCGATCAGGCCGTTGTCCTGAATCGCAGGACGAATGGTCTTGAAGCTGTCGCCGTCGTTACGCTTACCGGTAATCACGTAGCCGTCTACCGCTACGCGCTCGACCTTGCCATCCTTAACTTGCTGGATGAAGTCGGAATAGTTGAGGGTCTGCGGCTCGTTAGGGCTGGAGAAGTTGTTCATCACCGTCACCAGGACCGCCGCGATGATCAACCACAGGATAAGATTCTTTGCCATATCGTTCAATTAACTACCCTCTGAAGCAAGCTCCGCTGCTGGCGCGCGCTTCGCATGATATTCACCGGCCTAACTTACTACATTACCTACACCGCTGGCAGGCGCCGTCTGTAACCCTTTGTGAAACTTTGACTACACAATATTCGTAAAGCTTCATGACGAAAGCGATATAAAAAAACCTATCGACTCACTCAAAACGTTCAAAGACGCTCCTCACTGGCCGCGCCTTCAACCCCGCGAAAGCCTCGCGCCAGCAAATACTGCTCGCGGGACCTGTCCCGGGAAGAATCCGGCTTGCGCATCTGCACCTTGTCGAACAGCTTGCGAATGTTTTTGTGGTACTCGTCGAAGCCTTCCCCCTGGAAGACCTTGACCAGAAAATCACCACCGGGCCGCAAGACCCTACCCGCCAGATCCAGTGCCAGTTCGCAGAGGAACATCGCTCGTGGCATATCAACGGCCGGTAATCCACTCATATTGGGGGCCATATCGGAAATCACAAGGTCTACCTGAGAATTTCCGACAGCCTCCAGGATCTGGGCCAAGACAGCGTCTTCGGTAAAGTCGCCATGAACAAAGGTCACATCGGGGATGCTGTCCATTTCCAGAATGTCAGACGCGATCAACCGGCCCTGCCCGCCGATCAGGCGGCTGGCAACCTGCGACCAACCGCCCGGCGCGGCGCCCAGGTCGATTACACTCATGCCTGGACGGAACAATTTGTCCTTTTCCTGCAGTTCAAGCAGCTTGTAGCTGGCGCGAGAACGATAGCCGTCCTTTTGCGCCTTTTTGACATAAGGGTCGTTGAAATGTTCTTTGAGCCAATTAAGGCTGGTTTTGGAACGGGCCACGGGCCACCTCGAAAATAAAACCTGTCGTGATTAAGTGGGCGGTCCCGGACTCGCTCGGGTAAACTGGCCGCCGCTTTTTACAAGATCAGACGCAGGGGTCAGATTATGCCGCTCACTCAAGAGCAGAAGAAACAGTACAAATCCATTGGCCACCATCTGAAACCAGTTCTGATTGTGGCTGATAATGGTCTGACTGAAGGTGTTTTAGCCGAATTTGAACGCGCGCTGAATGATCATGAACTGATCAAGATCAAGGTCAACATCCTTGACCGTGAAGCTCGCCTGGCCGCCATTGCGCAACTGGGCAAGGTTGGCAAGGCCGACCTGGTTCAGATCATCGGCAAGATGGCACTGCTGTATCGCCGCAATTTCGACGTTAACAAGCAACTGTCGAACGTTCATCGCTTCAAGTGATAACAAGGGTCACGGGCGTGCTTCGCGCGCCCTGCCACTCCATCCCGGCGCAGGTTGCAACACCAGCACCAACCCGGAAAGCCCCAGCACCAGATAGCTGAACAGCTGCCAGCGCAAGGCTTGCGGCAAACAGATACGCACCGCGCAATACATCGCGCACGCATACAACGCCATCAGCAGCAGTTGCCCGCGGATATCCCGCCACACACTCTCCAGGCCCTGCGCCTTGATCAGCACCAGCACCTGAATCGTCACACACGCCGCCGCAAATCCCACCAGCAACGCACTCAATAATCCGCCAACCTCATCGATCAGCAACGGCGCCAGGCCAATCAGGCCCAACGCCGGTAATACGCCAATATGCAACAGCCATAGGCCGCCCACCCAAAGCATCTGGACAAACTGCCAAAGCATGGCGCCCGCCTGCAACGGGCGCCATTTTTCAGATGTGACGAACTTCGACAATCTCGTACTCGATCACGCCACTTGGCGTCTTCACAGCAACCACATCACCCTCTTCCTTGGCGATCAAGGCGCGAGCAATGGGAGAACCTACAGAGATCTTGCCTTGTTTGATGTCAGCTTCGTCTTCACCCACGATGTGGTAAGTCACGCTTTCATCCGTTTCGACGTTGGCGATTTCCACCGTCGTACCGAAAATCACCTTGCCGGTCTTCGCAATGGTCGTCACGTCGATGACCACCGAGTTCTGCAGGCGGCCTTCGATGTCACGAATACGGGCCTCGACCATACCCTGCTGCTCACGGGCAGCGTGGTATTCGGCGTTTTCCTTCAGGTCGCCCAACTCCCGGGCCGTGCCGATATCCTGGCTCAGCTTCGGACGGACGACCTTAGTCAGATGGGCGTGCTCCTCTTCCAGGGCCTTGAAGCCCTGGACGGTCATTGGGTATTTGGTCATGCCTTCAATCCTGCGTGTAGATCCTGCAAGCGACGCACGGTCTTTTCCGGACCGAACTTGAGCGCTTCACAGATGGCTTCGCCAGCAGCAATGGTGGTGGTGCAGTAGATCTTGTGCTGCAAGGCGTTACGACGAATGGAGTAGGAGTCCGCGATCGACTGGCGACCTTCGGTGGTGTTGATGATCAGGGTGACTTCGTCATTCTTGATCATGTCGACCACGTGTGGACGGCCTTCCGTCACCTTGTTTACGCGACGCACTTTCAGGCCGGCAGCCTCGATCAGCTTGGCGGTCCCGGCGGTGGCCACGACTTCAAAGCCCAAGTTGATCAGATCACGGGCCACGCCCGCAACCAGTGGCTTGTCGTCATCACGCACGCTGATAAACGCAGTACCGCCGGTTGGCAACACTTCGCTGGCACCCATCTGCGCCTTGGCAAAGGCCTCACCGAAGGTGTCGCCCACGCCCATCACTTCGCCGGTCGACTTCATCTCTGGGCCGAGGATCGGGTCTACACCCGGGAATTTGGCGAAGGGGAACACCGCCTCTTTCACGCTGTAGAAGTTCGGAATGATTTCCTTGGTGAAGCCGATTTCCTTCAAGGTCTTACCGGCCATCACACGCGCAGCGATCATCGCCAGGGAGACACCGATGCACTTGGAAACAAATGGCACGGTACGCGACGCGCGCGGGTTGACTTCGATGACATAAATGTCTTCGCCTTGCAGCGCCAACTGCACGTTCATCAGGCCAATCACGCCCAGTTCCAGGGCCATTTTCTTGACCTGCTCGCGCATTTCGTCCTGGATGTGGGCGGGCAGCGAGTAAGGCGGCAGCGAGCAAGCGGAGTCGCCGGAGTGAACGCCGGCCTGCTCGATGTGCTGCATGATCGCGCCGATCACCACATCGGTGCCGTCGCACACTGCATCCACGTCCATTTCGATGGCGCAGTTCAGGAAGTGGTCCAGCAGCACCGGGCTGTCGTTGGACACCTTCACCGCATCACGCAGGTAGCGCTTGAGCTCTTCTTCCTGGTAGACGATTTCCATCGCCCGGCCGCCCAGCACGTAGGACGGGCGCACCACCAGCGGGTAGCCGATTTTGCTGGCCGCGCGGATGGCTTCGTCTTCGCTGCGCACGGTGGCGTTTGGCGGTTGACGCAGGTTCAGGCGCTCAACCATTTGCTGGAAGCGCTCACGGTCTTCAGCGCGGTCGATCGCGTCCGGGCTGGTGCCGATGATCGGCACGCCAGCCGCTTCAAGCGCACGGGCCAGTTTCAGCGGCGTCTGGCCGCCGTACTGGACGATCACGCCTTTTGGCTTCTCGACGCGCACGATTTCCAGCACGTCTTCCAGGGTCACTGGCTCGAAGTACAGGCGATCAGAGGTGTCGTAGTCGGTGGAAACGGTTTCCGGGTTGCAGTTGACCATGATGGTCTCGTACCCGTCGTCGCGCAGGGCGAGAGCCGCGTGCACGCAGCAGTAGTCGAACTCGATACCTTGGCCGATACGGTTCGGGCCACCACCCAGAATGATGATTTTGTCGCGACCCGACGGCGCCGCCTCGCACTCCTCCTCATAGGTGGAGTACAGGTAGGCCGTGTCGGTAGCGAACTCGGCCGCGCAGGTGTCCACGCGCTTGTAGACCGGGAAAACTTCCAGCTTGTGGCGATGAGTCCGAAGGTTTTTCTCGGTCACACCCAGCAGCTTGGCCAGGCGCTGGTCGGAGAAGCCTTTGCGCTTGAGGCGGAACATCATGTCGCGGTCGATGCTGGCCAGACCCAGGGTCTTGACCTTCTCTTCGTCCTTGATCAGGTCTTCGATCTGCACCAGGAACCACGGATCGATCATGTTCATGCCAAAGATGTCTTCGACGCTCAGGCCCGCGCGGAACGCGTCCGCCACGTACCAGATACGCTCGGCGCCCGGCACGGTCAATTCGCGCTTGAGCACGCTCATGCTGTCCGGGTTGCTCAGGTCGAGCTTCTCGTCCAGGCCGCACACGCCCACTTCCAGGCCGCGCAGGGCTTTCTGCAGGGACTCCTGGAAGGTCCGGCCAATGGCCATGACTTCACCGACCGACTTCATCTGGGTGGTCAAGCGTGCATCGGCCTGAGCGAATTTCTCGAAGGCAAACCGTGGCAGCTTGGTCACGACGTAGTCGATGGACGGCTCGAAAGACGCCGGGGTCTTGCCGCCGGTGATGTCGTTCGACAGCTCGTCCAGGGTGTAACCCACCGCCAGCTTGGCCGCGACCTTGGCGATCGGGAAACCGGTGGCCTTGGACGCCAGCGCCGAGGAGCGCGAAACACGCGGGTTCATTTCGATCACGACCATACGGCCGGTGTCCGGGCAGATACCGAACTGAACGTTGGAACCGCCGGTTTCCACGCCGATCTCGCGCAGTACCGCCAGGGAGGCGTTGCGCAGGATCTGGTATTCCTTGTCGGTCAGGGTTTGTGCAGGCGCAACGGTGATCGAGTCGCCGGTGTGCACGCCCATCGGGTCGAAGTTTTCGATGGAGCAAACAATGATGCAGTTGTCCTTTTTGTCACGGACAACTTCCATCTCATATTCTTTCCAGCCGATCAGGGACTCGTCGATCAGCAGCTCTTTGGTCGGCGACAGGTCCAGACCGCGGGCGCAGATTTCTTCGAATTCTTCACGGTTGTACGCGATACCGCCGCCCGTGCCGCCCATGGTGAAGGACGGACGGATGATGCACGGAAAGCCTAGCGTCTCAAGGACCGCATTGGCCTCTTCCATGCTGTGGGCGATACCGGAACGCGGGCAGGCAAGGCCGATGGACTTCATGGCTTTGTCGAAACGCGAACGGTCTTCGGCCTTGTCGATGGTGTCAGCATTTGCACCGATCATCTCTACGCCGAATTTTTCCAGAACGCCTTCACGCTCCAGGTCCAGGGCGCAGTTCAGTGCAGTCTGGCCGCCCATGGTTGGCAGCAGCGCGTCCGGGCGCTCTTTTTCGATGATCTTGGCAACGGTCTGCCACTTGATCGGCTCGATGTAGGTCGCGTCGGCCATGGCCGGGTCGGTCATGATGGTGGCTGGGTTGGAGTTCACCAGGATGACGCGGTAGCCCTCTTCGCGCAGGGCTTTGCAGGCCTGGGCGCCGGAGTAGTCGAATTCGCAGGCCTGGCCGATCACGATCGGGCCAGCGCCGAGAATCAGGATGCTTTTTATGTCTGTACGTTTTGGCATGGGTTTGTCACTCAAATCCGCAGGTCAGTCGGCAAGCCGTCTTGAACAATCGTTGAAGCGCCTGAAGGGGCCGCCGCCGTGCGGGGCCGCCCTCAGGCCACTCGCTTAGCGGCGCTTGGCCATCTCATTGATGAAACGGTCGAACAGCGGCGCGACGTCGTTCGGGCCCGGGCTGGCTTCAGGGTGGCCCTGGAAGCTGAACGCGCTCTTGTCGGTACGCTCGATACCCTGCAGGGAACCGTCGAACAGCGATTTGTGAATGGCGCGCACGTTGCTCGGCAAGGTGGCTTCATCCACCGCAAAACCGTGGTTCTGGCTGGTGATCATCACAACGCCGGTATCCAGGTCTTGCACCGGGTGGTTGGCACCGTGGTGGCCGTGGCCCATTTTCAGGGTCTTGGCGCCGGAGGCCAGGGCCAACAGCTGGTGGCCCAGGCAAATACCGAAGACCGGAATCTCGGTTTCCAGCACGTCTTTAATAGCCTGGATTGCGTAGTCGCAAGGCTCGGGGTCACCCGGGCCGTTGGACAGGAACACGCCGTCCGGCTGCAAGGCCAACACGTCACTGGCCGGGGTTTGCGCAGGCACCACGGTCACGCGGCAGCCGCGCTCGACCAGCATGCGCAGGATGTTGTGCTTGATGCCGTAGTCAAACGCAACAACGTGATAAGGCAGTTCAGAGGCCTCGAGAGTCGCGTGGCTGTCGGTTTTCAAGTCCCAGACAGTGGAGCGCCATTCGTACTTTTCCTGGGTGCTGACGACTTTGGCCAGGTCCATGCCCTTGAGGCCAGGGAACCCTTGGGCCGCGGCAATGGCGGCTTCTTCAGTGATGTTGTCACCGGCCAGGATGCAGCCGTTTTGCGAGCCTTTTTCGCGCAGGATGCGGGTCAGGCGGCGCGTGTCGATACCGGCGATTGCCACAACGTTGTTGGCTTTCAGGTAATCGGACAGGGACATCGTGTTGCGCCAGTTGCTCGCAACCAGTGGCAGGTCACGAATCACCAGGCCAGCGGACCAGACACGGTCGGACTCGGCGTCTTGCTGCGTGGTGCCGGTGTTGCCGATGTGCGGGTAGGTCAGGGTAACGATCTGTTGGGCGTAGGAAGGATCGGTAAGGATTTCCTGATAGCCGGTCATTGCGGTGTTAAACACCACCTCTCCAACGGTTTGACCGTCGGCTCCAATGGCTTCGCCGCGAAAAATGCTGCCATCAGCAAGGGCGAGTATGGCTGGCTTAGTCAAGAAGACCTCCCGTAAATAAAGCCTGAAAGGGCGATCGCAGGTTGTAAAAAAGCGGAGTGACGTATGGACACGTCACCCCGCTTCTTCACCGAATTATTCTGCGCGCTTTTAGTGGACACACTAAAGCTGTAGCTTACAGAAAAAGGCTTTTTTGGTCCACCGCTAAAGAGCCTTAAAGGCAGGAGAATGCGACAGAACATCGCTTAGCGGGTAAAAACGGGGCCTAATCTTAAGGTTTAGACCCCGTTTTATCTACTCTTTAATGCAGATCCAGCACGTCACGCATGTCGTACAGGCCGGCGTCACGGCCATCCAGCCACAGCGCCGCACGCACGGCGCCCTTGGCGAACGTCATGCGGCTGGAGGCTTTATGGGTAATTTCCAGGCGCTCACCTTCGGTGGCGAACAGCACCGTATGATCACCCACTACATCCCCACCACGAACCGTCGCAAAGCCGATGGTGTCGCGAGCGCGAGCGCCGGTATGACCTTCGCGCCCATACACGGCCACTTTTGACAGGTCACGCCCGAGCGCCTCGGCCACCGCCTCACCCATGCGCAACGCCGTACCCGAAGGTGCATCGATCTTGTGCCGGTGATGCGTTTCGATGATCTCGATGTCCGCCTCATCCCCTAGCACGCGCGCGGCCATGTCCAGCAATTTCAGCGACAGGTTCACACCCACGCTGAAGTTGGCGGCAAACACGATAGGGATATCCTTGCCCGCCTCCACCAGCAGCTGCTTTTGCTCGGCGTTCAAACCGGTCGTGCCGATGACCATGGCCTTGCCCGCCTTACGACAGAACGCCAGGTTTTTCAGCATCACTTCCGGCAAGGTGAAGTCGATCAATACATCGAACTCGTCAGCCACTTGATCCAGGCTGCCGGACAACGAAACACCGATGCGCCCGATAGAGGCCAGTTCACCGGCGTCCGCGCCGATCAACGTGCTGCCCGGCCGCACAATTGCCGCCGTCAGCCCGGAGGCCGGCGAGCGCTGCTGCACCGCCTCCACCAGGTTCTTGCCCATGCGCCCGGCAGCGCCCATCACCGCGATACGTCGCATATTCACGTCCTTACAGGTCGCCGAAGAAGCGCTTCACGCCTTCGAACCAGCCAGTGGTCTTGGGCGAATGGGAACCGTCAACGCCCAAGGAGCCGCGCAACTCTTCAAGCAGCTCGCGCTGACGACGACCCAGGTTGACCGGGGTTTCTACCGCCACCCGGCACATCAGGTCACCCGCTCCGCCACCGCGCACCGGCGCCACGCCCTTGCCACGAATGCGGAACTGCTTGCCGGTCTGCGTACCTTCAGGGATCTTCAGCTTGACTCGACCGTCCAGCGTCGGGATTTCAAGCTCGCCACCCAGGGCCGCATCGACAAAGCTGATCGGCACTTCGCAGAACAGGTGCTTGCCGTCACGCTGGAAAATCGAGTGCTCGCGCACATTGATCACCACGTACAGGTCGCCTGTCGGGCCACCCTGAGCCCCCGCCTCGCCTTCGCCGGAAAGACGGATGCGGTCGCCCGTATCCACACCCGCCGGCACTTTCACCGACAGGGTCTTGTACTCTTCGACGCGGCCTTCGCCATGGCAGGAGTCGCACGGATCGGAAATGATCTTGCCCTGGCCATGGCAGCGCGGGCAGGTTTGCTGCACCGAGAAGAAGCCTTGCTGCATACGGACCTGGCCAATACCGCCGCAGGTCGGGCAGGTAATCGGCGAGGAGCCTTTCTTGGCGCCCGAACCGTCGCACGGCTTGCAATTGACCAGTGTCGGCACACGAATATTGACGGTGGTGCCACGCACCGCCTCTTCCAGGTTCAGCTCCAAGGTGTAACGCAAGTCGCTGCCACGCTGGGCACCGCCACGCTGACCACCGCGGCCGCCGCCAAAGAAGTCACTGAACACGTCGCCGAAAATATCGGAGAAGTTCTGCCCGCCAAAACCTGCGCCACCGCCACCCATGCTCGGGTCGACGCCGGCATGACCATATTGGTCATAGGCCGCGCGCTTGTTTGGATCGCTCAGGCATTCATAGGCCTCGTTGGCCTCTTTGAACAAGTCTTCGGATTCTTTGCTGTCCGGATTACGGTCCGGGTGGTGCTTCATTGCCAGGCGGCGGTAGGCCTTTTTCAGGTCCGCCTCGCTGGAGCCGCGCTCCACACCCAACACTTCGTAATAGTCACGCTTTGCCATAAGTCTTTGCACTCTTAAGGACGTCCGGCAAAACCCTCCTGAGCCTTGCCAAACTCGCTGAGCCCCAATACAGGCCCGGACCCAACTCACGTCAATTCAACGATCCTGGTCGTTACTGCATCAAAACTGCGGTGTTCATGGCTCGAAAAGCAGGAGCATTTCCGATCACACCGCCAGCACCCGAGCGTTGTCGCATGCTGTAAAAATTCGTATACCCCAGACACGCCAACGCGGGAGCAAGCTCCCGCGCGGCGACATCCTACCAGTCACCGCTTGTTAGCGGTCAACCGGCAAACCCACTTACTTCTGGTCTTTGACTTCTTCGAACTCGGCATCAACCACGTCATCGTGCTTGGCTTCAGGCTCGGCCTGATGCGCAGCACCGTCAGCCGGCTGGCCTTGTTCGGCGTACATTTTCTGAGCGACTGGCGCGGAAACTTTCGACAGTTCTTCAACCTTGGCGTCGATGGCAGCCTTGTCGTCACCCTTGACGGCAGCTTCCAGGGCAACCACGGCAGCTTCGATTGCGGTCTTCTCTTCCGCAGTCACTTTGTCGCCCGCGTCAGCGATCATCTTGCGAGTCGAGTGAACCAGTGCATCACCCTGGTTACGGGCAGCGGCCAGCTCTTCAAAACGCTTGTCGGCATCAGCGTTGGCTTCAGCATCACGAATCATCTGTTGAATTTCTTCATCAGACAGACCGGAGTTGGCCTTGATGGTGATCTTCTGCTCTTTGCCGGTCGCCTTGTCTTTCGCGCCAACGTGCAGGATGCCGTTGGCATCGATGTCGAAGGTCACTTCGATTTGCGGCACACCGCGCGGCGCAGGTGGGATCTCGGACAGGTCGAACTTGCCCAGGGACTTGTTCTGAGTCGCCTGCTTACGCTCACCTTGCAGCACGTGAATGGTCACCGCGCCCTGGTTGTCGTCGGCAGTCGAGAACACTTGGGATTTCTTGGTAGGAATCGTGGTGTTTTTCTCGATCAGCGCAGTCATCACACCGCCCATGGTTTCGATACCCAGGGTCAGCGGGCTGACGTCCAGCAGCAGCACGTCTTTCACGTCACCGGCCAGTACCGCACCCTGGATGGCAGCACCCATTGCAACGGCTTCGTCCGGGTTAACGTCCTTACGGGCTTCTTTACCGAAGAACTCGGTCACTTTCTGCTGCACCAGCGGCATACGGGTCTGGCCGCCCACCAGGATCACGTCGTTGATGGAACCAACGTCAATACCGGCATCTTTAAGGGCAATACGGCAAGGCTCGATAGTGCGCTGAACCAGGTCTTCAACCAGCGCTTCAAGCTTGGCGCGGGAAATTTTCACGTTCAGGTGCTTCGGACCTGTTGCGTCTGCGGTGATGTACGGCAGGTTCACTTCGGTCGAATTGCTCGAAGACAGCTCGATCTTGGCTTTTTCAGCGGCTTCTTTCAGGCGCTGCATCGCCAGCGGGTCGCCCTTGAGGTTCATGCCGCTGTCTTTCTTGAACTCGTCAACGAGGTAGTCGATCAAGCGGATGTCGAAGTCTTCACCGCCCAGGAAGGTGTCACCGTTGGTGGCCAACACTTCAAACTGGTGCTCGCCGTCAACTTCAGCGATTTCGATGACGGAAACGTCGAAAGTACCACCACCCAGGTCATAAACGATGACGGTGTGGTCGCCGCGCGCCTTGTCCATACCGTAGGCCAGAGCGGCTGCAGTCGGCTCGTTGATGATGCGTTTTACGTCCAGGCCCGCAATGCGGCCGGCGTCTTTGGTCGCCTGGCGCTGGCTGTCGTTGAAGTAGGCAGGAACCGTGATGACCGCCTCGGTCACCGCTTCGCCGAGGTAGTCCTCAGCGGTTTTCTTCATCTTTTTCAAGACTTCAGCAGAAATCTGCGGTGCAGACATCGACTTGCCGTTCACTTCAACCCAGGCGTCACCGTTGTCAGCCTTGGCGATTTTGTACGGCACCATCTTGATGTCTTTTTGCACGACTTCTTCGTCGAACTTACGACCGATCAGACGCTTTACCGCGTACAACGTGTTGTGCGGGTTGGTGACGGCCTGACGCTTGGCGGACTGGCCCACCAGGATTTCGCCATCATTGGCATACGCAATGATCGAAGGGGTGGTACGCGCGCCTTCGGCGTTCTCGATAACCTTGGCTACGCCGTTTTCCAGCACGGAGACGCAGGAGTTGGTGGTCCCCAGGTCGATACCGATAATTTTGCCCATTTTGACTCTCCCGAAACTTTGGATTTGGTTGCCGCAGCGGTTGGGGCCAACTGCGGTAGCACTTAAACGCTTGACTTATAGATGGGGCCGTTACGACTTATTTCAAGCCTGCTCATCAATAGAAGGTGCAACCGGTGCCGGAGCCTTGCTCACCACCACCATCGCAGGGCGCAACAGGCGGCCGTTGAGCAGGTAGCCCTTCTGGAATGTCTTCAACACGCTGTTCGGCTCAAGATCAGCACTTTCCTGCATCGCCATTGCCTGGTGATGCTCGGCGTTGAACGGCTCACCGCCGTGCGGATCGATGGCTTCCAGCTGATAGCGCTTGAGGGTGTCCTGGAACATTTTCAGGGTCAGCTCGATCCCTTCACGCATCGCGCGGATGTTTTCATCGTCCGGGTTGGACAAATCCAGGCCACGCTCCAGGCTGTCGATGATCGGCAACAGATCACCGGCAAATTTTTCCAGCGCGAACTTGTGGGCTTTCTCGACATCCTGCTCGGCACGACGGCGGACGTTCTGCAGATCAGCAGCCACACGCAAAGATTGATCCTGTGCAGCCGCCAGTTGCTCTTCAAGCACCTGTACGCGAGCTGCCAGGTCTTCGCCGGCCGCCTGGTTGGCTTCTGGATTTTGCGTATCCTGAGTCTGTTCGTCAGCCATTGTTCTCTCCTTTCAAAATCATGCGCGAACTCGACTCGCGCTTCTGCACCGGTATATGGGGCCACAATTTTCAGGTTCAAGGGCGCAGGCGTTACCAAAAGTCTTTCAATTGCGTTCGCTCAACGCCAAGGCTTTCATTCCTCCTGGCACTATGAACATGCCTGCTTCAAGCAAATAGAGCTAAGCGCCAGGATTGTCAGCCTTGAACAAAACACTGTATAAATAACCAGACATTAAGCTTGGGAGCTGCCGTCATGCTGGTGCACCTGTCTGTACACAACTACGCCATCGTTGAACACCTGGATCTTGAACTGGATCGCGGGATGAGCGTAATCACAGGCGAAACCGGCGCCGGCAAGTCGATCATGCTCGACGCCCTGGGCCTGACCCTGGGCGACCGCGCCGACAGCGGCGTGGTCCGCCCCGGTGCGGACAAAGCCGATATCCTCGCCACCTTCGACCTGGCAGACATCCCCGAAGCCGAAGCCTGGCTTGCCGAGCGCGACCTGAATAATGAAGGGCCGTGCATCCTGCGCCGCATCATTACTGCCGAAGGGCGTTCGCGCGGCTACATCAACGGCACGCCCTGCCCCTTGGGCGACCTGAAGGCGCTGGGCGAACTGCTGATTGACATCCACAGCCAGCACGAACACCAATCCCTGCTGAAAACCGACACCCACCGCCGCCTGCTCGATGAATACGCCGGGGCTACCGACCTTGCACGCCAAGTGCAATTGGCCGCGCAGCGCTGGCGCCAGACTCGCCAGGAACTGGAGCGCCTGTCCAATTCCGGCGACGAGCAACGCGCCCGCCACCAATTGCTCAGCTATCAACTGGAAGAACTCGAAAGCCTGGGGCTTGGCGAGACAGAACTTGAGCAACTGGAGCAGGAGCACAAGAACCTGACCAACGCCGAAACCCTATTGGGCATCTGCCGCCAAGTGGTGGAGCAATGCAGCGAGAGCGATTCGGGCAACGTACTCAACGCCCTCACCGCCAGCCTCAACCGCCTGTCCAGCGTCAACAATGCCGCAGGCTCACTGAGTGAAGCCACCACCCTGCTGACCAGCGCACAAATCCAGGTCGAGGAAGCCGTAGGGGAATTGAATCGCTTTCTCGACCACTTCGACGCCGACCCTGCGCGCCTGCAAGAAATAGAAGAACGCCTGGACACCATTTACACCCTGGCGCGCAAGCATCGGATCCAGCCAACCGAAGTGGCTACGATGCAACAAAAGCTGCTGGATGAAATTGAAACGCTGAACGCCAATGACGAATCCATTGAACGACTGGGAGAAGAACTGGCTTCTTTTGCCCGCCATTACCATGAAAAAGCCCGCGAGCTGAGCGACCTGCGCCATCAGGCAGCCACCGGCCTGGCCTGCGCAGTGGAGCAAGAAATCCAGCGGTTGGGCATGCCCGGCGGGCGCTTCACCATTGAGCTGCGCTCCAACACCAACAACGAACTGCAACCCCATGGCCTTGAGCAAGTCGAACTGCTGGTCAGCGCCAACCCCGGGCAACCCCTCAAGGCGCTGGCCAAAGTTGCCTCTGGCGGTGAGCTATCGCGGATCAGCCTGGCGATTCAGGTCATTACGGCCCAAACCTCTCGAGTCCCAACACTGGTATTCGACGAAGTGGACGTTGGCATCGGCGGCCCGACCGCAGAAATTGTCGGCCAACTGCTGCGCCGCCTGGGAGATCGGGGCCAGGTACTGACGGTCACTCACTTGCCGCAAGTGGCGGCCCAGGGGCATCAGCATTTGTTCGTCCATAAAGTGCGCGGCAGCGATGCAACCCACACTGCCGTCGCCAAGCTGAACAAGACCGAAAGAGTCGAGGAAGTGGCGAGGATGCTGGGCGGTATCGACCTGACAAAAGAGTCGTTGGCCCACGCGAAGAAAATGGTCGTCGCGGCAAAAGCGTGAGCGTTGACGTAGAGGACGTTTTCTCCATTCTAGAAAGCACGAAGGCGACCCTGAGGTCGCCTTCGATCGTTTCGCAGAACGGATCTGCGTGGATTTTTACTTTTTCTTACGGATATACAGCACCAAATTGTGATCCACCAATTCGACGCCGTGCTCCTCGGCGATCGCCTTCTGGAGCTTCTCGATTTCCGGGCTGACGAACTCAACCACCTCGCCAGTTTCCACATCGACCATGTGGTCGTGGTGGCCGCTGTCAGCCAATTCGAACACAGCATGACCGCCGTCGAAATTATGACGAGCCACCAGCCCTGCGGCTTCAAACTGGGTCAGTACACGGTAAACCGTGGCCAGGCCGACGTCCTCGTTAGACTCCATGAGTGCCTTGTAAACATCCTCGGCACTCATGTGGCGTTGCTCGGCGGAATCGAGCATTTGTAGAATTTTGACCCGTGGCAGAGTCACCTTAAGGCCAGCTTTACGCAGTTCGCTATTTTCAACCATGGTTAGCTTTCTCGCGGATGCTGCTTCGCAGCTTCTCTTAATACGGGTATGATCGGCGTTTACGTTGTCCCAGCCAAGATAGTGGAAGTCGCCCACCGATGCAAAACACCAAGCTCTTGCTAACCAGTTTCACCTTTGTGGGACTGCTCGCACTCGCCGGTTGTTCATTCCCCGGGGTTTACAAAATCGACATCCAGCAGGGCAATGTCGTGACGCAGGACATGATAGACCAGTTGCGCCCGGGAATGACCCGACGACAAGTGCGGTTTATCATGGGCAACCCTCTGCTGACCGACACGTTCCATGCCGATCGCTGGGATTATCTCTATAGCATCCAGCCAGGCGGCGGTGAGCGCCAGCAGGAACGCGTCAGCGTCATCTTCAATGGCAATGACCAACTCGTCAGCCTGTCGGGCGACTTCAAACCCGGCGTAAGCCGTGACGACGCACTGCTGGGCAAAGACACCGGCACCAACGTGACCGCCCCTGCGCAGAATACCGAGCAACCCAAGTCTGACGTACCGGCCAAACCAGGCTCCTTGCTGGACCAGATCCAGAAAGGCGTCGACGGCGTTCAAACGGTCCCGGTGCCCGCTCCAGAACCGCTGGACACCCAGCAGTAATCGTTTGACAGCACCCAACAAAAAGCCCGGCATGCCGGGCTTTTTGTTGCCTGTTATCTCCATCTATGAAGACTGCGCACGAGTCTTCGCAGCCTTCGCTGCGCGCAGGCGTCGTATTTCCATGGGGTCGGCCAACAGCGGTCGATAAATCTCGATTCGATCGCCAGCCTGTACGACGCGAGTGTCTGGCACCACCTTGCCAAAAATCCCCAGGGGGCAACTCGCCAGGTCCAACTGCGCAAATTGCAGCGCAATCCCCGAACTCAACACCGCCGCCCTTACGCTGGAGCCAGGCTCAACCGCCACGACCCTCAAGACCTGGCGATCAACGGCGGCGTACACCACCTCGACCTCAACCATGCAACTGCTTGGCCCGTTGGCAAAATGCATCCACCAAGGTATTGGCCGCCTGATTGAACAAAGGGCCCAATGTGGCCCGCACGATAGGGCCCGCGTAATCGAACGACAGGTCCAGGCTGATCTTGCAGGCCTTGTCATTCAACACCTTGAATACCCAAACGCCGTGCAACTGAGTGAAGGGCCCTTCCTCAAGATTCATCTCGATGGACTGCCCCGGCACCAACGTATTACTCGTCACAAAATGCTGACTAAGCCCACCCTTGGCCACCCCTAGACGGGCCCGCATGTTCACGTCACTGCTCTCCAGAATCTCGGCAGACGAGCACCACGGCAGAAACTCCGGGTAACGCGCCACGTCGTTGACCAGGTCATAAAGCGCCTGCGCCGGATAAGGCAGGAGGGCCGAACGTTGAATATGCGTCGTCATGTGAGCGTTATTTCCACAGCTGAGCAGCAAACATCGCGAACGAGTAAACAGATTCGCGACAGAAAGAAACCAGAAAACAGCCTACATTGTCCGGGATTCATTCAACACGCTCAAGCACGCAGGATGACCGTAGCCGACACGCTCGCAACTGCCTATAATGCCGCCCCTATGGCTAAACAAAAGAAACACCCCACAGGGACCATCGCGCAGAATAAAAAGGCGCGTCACGATTACTTCATCGAACACCGTTTCGAGGCTGGTCTGGTCCTGGCCGGTTGGGAAGTAAAAAGTCTGCGAGCCAACAAGCTGCAGTTGGTCGACAGTTATGTGCTGCTCAAGGATGGCGAGGCGTGGCTGCTGGGCAGCCATATCACCCCGCTGATGACCGCGAGCACCCACGTGATTGCCGACCCGGTGCGCACGCGTAAGCTGCTGCTCAACGCCCGCGAACTGGAAAAGCTCGCCGCGTCCGTGCAGCAGAAGGGCTACGCCTGCGTTTGCCTGTCATGGTATTGGAGCAAGCACATGGTCAAGTGCGAGATCGCGCTGGGCAAGGGCAAAAAGGAATACGACAAGCGCGACACCGAGCGCGAGCGCGACTCGAACCGCGAATTGCAACGCGCCGTGCGTAACAAGGGCAAGGAAGACTGACGCTCTTGTGACCCGATGTGAAACAGGGCCACCCCTGTTTCACATAAGAGGCTAAAGCCCCTTGCGTCGCTCTGCCCGAGCCACCCGCTGAACCTCTTGACGCACTTCCTCCAACACCTCCTGCACATACAGCAGATGGCGTGTTGAAACCTCCCGCGCCCGCTCGGCTCGCCCTTCGATGATCGCCAAGTACAAGTCTCGATGCTGACTGATCAGCATGTCGCGGGTTTCCGTGCGCTGCTGATACATGCCGCCAATGTTGATCACCACGTTACGCTTGAGCAGGTCAAACAACCCGCGAATGGTGTGCAGCAACACCGCGTTATGACTCGCCTCGGCGATGGCCAAATGAAAGCGAGCGTCTGCCGCCCCCTCCTCGATCCGGCTCACCTCGTCGGTGCGTGCATAGCAATCTTGCAAGGCATTAAACGCTTCGGTCAGCCGCTCGCGATCCACCTCGGTCGCCCGCTGCGCCGCGTAATAGGCACACGAGGCCTCGAGGGTCTGACGGAACTCCAAGAGATCGCGCTGCGCCTCGGGGTTGTTTTCCAGCAGGTGCAGCAGCGGATCGCTAAAGGTCGAGCCGAGGGAGTCAGCGACGTAATTGCCGCCCCCCTGGCGGCTCACCAATAAACCTTTGGCTGCCAGTTTCTGGATCGCCTCACGCAACGACGGGCGCGACACCCCAAACTGTTCAGCCAACGCGCGCTCGGCCGGCAAACGCTCGCCTGATTTCAGCGTGCCCTCAAGGATCATTCCCTCAAGCTGCTCGACAATATCGTCAGACAAACGGCGCTGACGCACCTGATCAAACCCCATAACTCACTCTCCACAACTCCGACCACGCGCCGGGCCCCTATTCTGGCCCATTGGCGCGTATCCAGCACCTGCTAGAACACGCAGGTTTTACCCGAGCAGACGCTTTACTCGCGCCGCACGCCCCACGTTTTCTCAAGCGACAAATTGACACATCCCCCTCGAGGCTTTTAACCTAGCCGACGGCGATTGTAAATTGGTATTACCAACTACCCAAGCAACTAAACAGTGCCTGACCAACAACAATTAGGGGCCACCCCATATGCACACCTGGCAACAGCTTTACAGCCCGCTCGGCAGCCTTGGCTTGTCCGCACTCGCGGCCGTCATTCCCATCGTATTTTTCTTCCTGGCCCTGGCGGTCTTTCGCCTCAAAGGCCACGTGGCTGGCAGCATCACACTGGCGCTGTCGATTCTGGTGGCGATCGTTGCCTTCAACATGCCAGCAGACATGGCACTCGCCGCCGCCGGTTATGGTTTTGCCTACGGCCTTTGGCCGATTGCCTGGATCATCGTCGCCGCCGTATTTCTGTACAAATTGACGGTCAAGAGCGGGCAGTTTGAAATCATCCGCAGCTCGGTGCTGTCGATCACCGACGACCAACGCCTGCAAGTGCTGCTGATTGGTTTTTGCTTTGGCGCCTTCCTGGAAGGTGCAGCCGGTTTCGGCGCGCCTGTGGCGATTACCGCTGCGCTGCTTGTAGGGCTGGGTTTCAACCCTTTGTACGCCGCGGGCCTGTGCCTGATCGCCAACACCGCGCCCGTCGCGTTTGGCGCACTGGGCATCCCGATCATCGTCGCGGGGCAAGTAACGGGGATCGATGCGTTCAAGATCGGCGCCATGGCCGGTCGGCAATTGCCGCTGCTGTCGCTGTTCGTGCCGTTCTGGCTGGTGTTCATGATGGACGGCCTGCGCGGTGTCAAAGAAACGTGGCCAGCCGCGCTCGTCGCAGGCCTGAGCTTCGCCGTCACCCAGTACTTCACGTCCAACTTCATTGGGCCGGAACTGCCGGACATCACCTCGGCACTGGCAAGCCTGGTTGCACTGACCCTGTTCCTGAACGTGTGGCAACCCAAGCGCAGCGCCGGCGCGCAGATTGCGGGCGTCACCTGCGACGCAGTCGCCACAGCCCGTGTCGGTGGTTTCGGCCAACCGCGCAGAAACCTGGCTTCGCCCTACAGCCTCGGGAAAATTTTCAAGGCCTGGTCGCCGTTCCTGATCCTCACCGTGCTGGTCACTGTCTGGACCCTGAAGCCATTCAAAGCCCTGTTCGCCGCTGGCGGCTCGATGTACAGCACCGTCTTCAACTTTGCGATCCCGCACCTGGACCAACTGGTCATCAAGGTCGCGCCCATCGTGACCACCCCTACGGCGATACCGGCCGTGTTCAAGCTGGACCCGATTTCTGCGACCGGCACGGCGATTTTCTTCTCGGCGCTGATCTCAATGCTGATCCTGAAAATCGACTTTAAAACCGGTCTTACCACTTTAAAAGAAACCTTTTACGAACTGCGCTGGCCAATCCTGTCGATTGGCATGGTGCTGGCCTTTGCATTCGTCACCAACTACTCCGGCATGTCGTCGACCATGGCGTTGGTCCTCGCGGCCACCGGCGCGGCCTTCCCGTTTTTCTCCCCATTCCTGGGTTGGCTGGGTGTTTTTCTGACAGGCTCCGACACATCCTCCAACGCCTTGTTCAGCTCATTGCAAGCCACCACCGCCCACCAACTCGGCGTCAACGACACCTTGCTGGTGGCGGCGAACACCAGCGGCGGGGTTACCGGCAAAATGATTTCCCCGCAATCGATCGCCGTGGCCTGCGCGGCGACCGGGCTGGTGGGCAAAGAGTCCGACCTGTTCCGCTTCACCCTCAAGCACAGCCTGTTCTTCGCGACCCTCGTCGGGTTGATTACCCTGGCTCAGGCCTACTGGTTCACCGGTATGCTGGTGCACTGAGACTGATTTGCTGGCGCCCCGGGCCGAACGGCCCGGGGCCCTGATACCGGAGCTCCCATGAGTCTGCCTGCTGCCTTTTTGACCGATGTCGCACAACTGATCCCTAGAGATCGGCGCTTCGACGACCCACTTTCCACCCTCGCCTTCGGCACCGACGCCAGCTTTTACCGACTGATCCCACAACTGGTGGTTCGCGTCGAGTCAGAAGACGAGGTAATCACCCTGCTGCAACTCGCTCAGCGTGATCATGTGCCTGTGACCTTCCGAGCCGCCGGCACCAGCCTCTCCGGGCAAGCCATCAGCGATTCGGTGCTGATCGTGCTGGGCGACAACTGGAACGGTCGCGACATTCGCGACCAGGGCGCACAAATCCGCCTGCAACCCGGCGTCATCGGCGCCCAGGCCAACGCCTGGCTCGCGCCCTTTGGCCGCAAAATCGGCCCGGACCCGGCCTCGATCAACGCCTGCAAGATCGGCGGGATCGTCGCCAACAATTCCAGCGGCATGTGCTGTGGCACCGCACAAAATTCCTACCACACCTTGGCCGGCATCCGGCTAGTGCTGGCGGACGGCACCTGCCTTGATACCGAAAATGCCGACAGCGTTGCAGCGTTTCGTCAGCAGCACGGCCACTTGCTCGAACAATTGGCCACATTGGGGCGTGATACACGCGCAAACATCGAGCTGGCTGCAAAAATCCGCCACAAATATCGTCTGAAAAACACCACCGGCCTGTCTCTCAACGCCCTGGTGGATTTTGACGAACCGCTGGATATCCTCAGCCACCTGCTGGTGGGGTCTGAAGGCACGTTGGGATTCATCAGCGCGGTGACCTACAACACGGTGCTCGACCACCCGCATAAAGCCTCGGCCCTGATCGTATTTCCCGACGTGGAAACCTGTTGCACCGCCGTGACCGTGCTCAACACCCAGCCTGTCTCGGCGGTGGAATTGCTGGACCGGCGCAGCATGCGCTCCGTACAGAACAAACCCGGTATGCCCGCGTTCGTACAACAGCTATCGGAAAATGCCTGCGCGCTATTGATCGAAACCCGTGCAGCCTCGACCCCGTTACTGCGTGAGCAGATCGTACAAATCATGGCCTCCCTGGTCGTGTTCCCTGTAGAAAAACAGGTCGACTTCACCGAAGACCCACTGGAAAACGCCCGCCTGTGGGCGATCCGCAAAGACACCTTCCCCGCCGTCGGCGCCGTGCGCAAAACCGGCACCACCGTCATCATCGAAGACGTGACCTTCCCGGTGGAACAATTGGCCCTCGGCGTGAACCGCCTGATCGCCCTGTTCGACAAACATCACTACGACGAAGCGATCCTTTTCGGACACGCCCTGGAAGGCAATCTGCACTTCGTGTTCACCCAAGGCTTCAACAGCGCCGAAGAAGTCGCACGCTATCAAGCGTTCATGGACGACGTCGCCCAACTGGTCGCGGTGGAATTTGGCGGCTCGCTAAAGGCCGAACACGGCACCGGTCGCAACATGGCGCCCTTCGTCGAGCTGGAATGGGGCAGCGACGCGTACCAGTTGATGTGGCAGCTCAAGCGCCTGCTGGACCCTAACGGCATTCTCAACCCGGACGTCGTGCTCAGCGCAGACCCGCAGATCCACCTCAAATACCTCAAACCCCTGCCCGCGGCAGACGAGTTGGTGGACAAGTGCATCGAATGCGGCCTTTGCGAACCGGTGTGCCCGTCCAAAGGACTGACCCTGAGCCCACGCCAACGCATCGTGATCTGGCGCGATATCCAGGCGCGAAAACGCGCCGGCATCGACACCCGCGAACTGGAGGCCGCCTACCAATATCAAGGCATCGACACCTGCGCCGCCACCGGGCTTTGCGCGCAACGCTGCCCTGTAGGCATTAACACTGGCGACCTGGTGAAAAAGCTGCGCGGCCGCGACGCTGATCGTAAGAAAACGGCCGATTGGCTGGCCACGCATTTTTCTAGCGCATTACAAGGCGTGCGCTTCACCCTGCACGTGGCCAACGGCGCCCGCATGCTGCTCGGTGCGCCGCGACTGGCCAAGCTGTCGGCCAGCGTGACACGCCTGTCCAAGGGGCAAATCCCCCAATGGACAAACGCCCTGCCACAGCCGGAAAAAGCCATTCGCGTAAACCCCACCGTGAGCGACGGCCGCCCTCGGGTGGTGTACCTGGCGGCCTGCGTCTCCCGGGCAATGGGCCCGGCAGCGGGTGATAAAGAGCAAATGTCACTGTACGAAAAAACCTGCGGCCTGCTGGAAAAGGCTGGCTACCAAGTCGTCTTCCCCGACAACCAGGACAACCTGTGCTGCGGCCAACCGTTCGCCTCCAAAGGCTACGCCGAACAGGCCGAACTCAAGCGCCAGGAACTGCTCGGCGCCTTGCTGCACGCCAGCCGGGGCGGACTCGACCCGATCTATTGCGACACCAGCCCCTGTACCCTGCGCCTGGTACAAGACCTGAACGAAACCCGCCTGGACCTTTACGACCCCGTGCGCTTCATCCGCACCCATCTAATGGACCGCCTCGACTTCACGCCCCAGCAAGCACCCATCGCCGTACACGTCACCTGCAGCACCCAACACTTGGGCGAAAGCCAGGCCCTCATCGACCTCGCCCGGCGCTGCAGCCACAACGTCATCGTCCCCGAAGGCATTCACTGCTGCGGGTTCGCGGGCGACAAAGGCTTCACCACACCGCAACTCAACGCCCACTCACTGCGCAACCTCAGAAACACCGTGCAACATTGCAGCGAAGGTCTCTCCACCAGCCGCACCTGCGAGATCGGGCTGAGCCAGCATGGTGGCATCGACTATCACAGCCTGGTCTACCTGGTGGACCGCGTGACCCGTGCGCGCACGCCCCTGCCACAATAAAACCGAACCCCTGCGCGCTGGCGCAGTCATCTGCATAGGCCCCGGCAAACGAGGCCCTTCAGTGACCTCGCTGGCTGCACGGCCCACCGGCAGCTTCGAGCCTTTTTTACACAAGGAGATACCCATGAAGCGTTCCGCACTTGCTGGTTTGTTCGTTACCGCTGCACTGCTGGCGTCCCCCGTGTTCGCAGCAGGCAATGACAAGGACCTGTGCCAGATCAACCTGGACAAAATCAACAACGGGAAAGCGCTGCTCGCCACCGACACCAGCGGCAAAAGCGGCGAAATCGACACCGCCGTCTCCCAGGCCAAAGCCGCGCACGCCGCCGGTGACGACAAAAAATGCATCGAGATCACCGCAAAAGCCGTCCAGGACCTGCAAGACCTCGACAAAGGCGGCAAATAACCGGCCTGCGGCTCAATGCCAACCTTCGGGTTGGCCTTCAGTGACGGTTTGACGTACACTACACGAGCCTGTCACTCACCAAGAAACAACGAGTTACAGGTTCGGGGCCGTTTAGGATTCGACGCCGGTTGCGAAACTTTAGGTGCATGCCGAGTTGGTAACAGAACTCGTAAATCCACTGTTGCAACTTCTTATAGTTGCCAATGACGAAACCTACGGGGAATACGCTCTCGCTGCGTAAGCAGCCTTAGCTCTTCCCTCCTGGTACCTTCGGGTCCAGCAATCATCAGGGGATGTCTGTAAACCCAAAATGATTGTCATATAGAACAGAATCGCCGTGCAGTACGTTGTGGACGAAGCGGCTAAAACTTACACAACTCGCCCAAAGCACCCTGCCCGTCGGGTCGCTGAGGGTTAACTTAATAGACACGGCTACGCATGTAGTACCGACAGCGGAGTACTGGCGGACGGGGGTTCAAATCCCCCCGGCTCCACCAAATGATCAATCAAAGACGTCCATGGACGTCTTTTTTTGTGCCTAAAATCCAGTGAAATCAAGGAATTGAGCGCTACTGGGCTCCATAGAACGTTTTTGAGTTCCAGCCGATTTGGTATTCCCCGCTACCCAGCCCTAATTTTGGGAATACCAAAAGGTGACATGGAGCACTTCTCATGTGCGCTCAAACCGCCCGCCTCTCGGACCGTCAGCTCAAGACTGTCACACCCAAAGACAAGGACTACGTCCTCACCGATGGTGACGGGCTTCAGCTGTGAGTCACAATTTAGCTAACGCCCAGAGGAGTTTCGGGATCAGACTAGATCGATATCGCGCGTTTGCGCGCGGCATCGATCTAGTCATCGCTATACCTCATCAGTGTCTTTAGCTGACCAGACGAGCCGACTGAGGATCGTAGACCACATCGGTAACCGATCCATCCCGAATGCGCTCAACCGCTTCGTCAATTACATGGAGGGGTACTAAAAACCACTCCCTTGGTTTGACCAGATGGCCGAAGCGATCTTCGATGGTCAAGTCGAGTTGAGCCCCACCGAACAGACGGTGGAAGATGTTTTCTAGCCTAGTGCGGTTCAGATTATGCAGCTTGTAGGTGGCGACAACCTCCACGTCGGCCAGCAGATAGGTCGCATCCTTTTCCGCGTTAGCAATGCGCGTCTCCACTTTGCCGTTGGTCACGCCGATCTTGTGGACCAGCTCGCGGTGCTCGGCGACGAATGGGTGGCTAGACAGGCTCCGCAGCACATAAATTGTCCCGCTTTCAATGTCGTCTGGCTCTGAAGCATTGCCAAACAACGGCCCCATGTCCGGGTCGGTAACTCGCCGACCGGTTTCATCTTTGTAAAGCGCCCGTTGGAGCGAACGACGCAACAAGTTACTTTCCGTTCCGTTGGCGTAGATGACACGCAGGCGTGCATCGCTTTCGCCATTGGGCGCTTTGATGGTTTCGCCGATTTCCGCCACGTAGGCCAACTGCCCGCCGACGATGAAGTAGTTCCCCGATTCAATGCTGGCATCGCGACCAAAGCGCAGGGTTTTGCGAGCTTCAGACTTCAGATCCCTTTCAATCAGCTCGAACAGTGGTTGGAACCTGTCAAAATCCACACAGGGCGTACGGTCGGCTATTTCCTCAGCTGCACGTTTTTCAGTGCTGGAGCGCACATGACGAAGCACGGTGATGTCGTTCTGGTCTGCGGGTTCACCGCCAACGCCCAGTTCGGCCAGCAAGGCGTCCTCGTCTAGGTCATTCACATCCACCGCTACGGTTCCGGACAGCAGATCAGGGCCATCCAGCTCAGCAAGTAGTGTTAGCGCTTCCGGCAATTTGCGCAGCTGATCCAGGCGTACGGCGTACAATCGCTCGAAAACATCACGGTCTTCGCCATGCAATGGCGTGCGACCGTGAGCCTGATAAAAGCGCAGAATATCCTCGAAGCCAGCGATGATGCGTTCTTCACGAGGGGTTCGAGTGACTGTCTTGAGAGAGGGAACCTCTACGCCTAAAGCATCCAGTAGGTCGTCGTCATTCATGTTAGCGCTCCATCTTTGGCGGCTTCTTTTTTGGTGCCGAACGATTTGGAGGGTTCATACTCTTTAGGGTAGTAGCGAGAGAAGTAGTTTGCCGCATCCTGCTCAGCCCTGTCAGCAAACCTAGTGTTCTCCGGAAAAATGCTGGTAGGCATATACTTATTTAAAATTTTGCTCTTCTGTTTGTGCAGCAGTGTGCGCTCACTATCTATTTTCTGAGCGTACATACTTCCGTCCGCAACAGATTGCCACTTATGCTCGGCCTCAATAAACAAAAGCTCAAGATCTTTAAGCATTAACGAAAACGTTTTTAGACGATCCGCGTAGGGGAGTAGAGGGTAAATGACTGAGAGCACCTGTGAGCCTGCGATAATCGCACCCCAGAGCACAGCCAGCTCTTTCCAGACAACCCAGGCACCGATACTTGCGCTAGAGGTTATTGCTATGACTGCTTTAATGACGCGCTCTTTTCCCTCAGCCTCAAGCAAGAGCCGCTGAACGAAACCAATATTGAACTTCAATTCGTGAAGCTCTTTCCAAAATCGCTCTTGCGCCATTCTTTACATCCCCGACACCGGCATTAATCAAATCAATCAAACTGGACAAGTCGCTAATAAAGTTTTTCTGCTCGGCTATTTTTCCGCCTTTTTAGGTGCTGCTACTTTTGGCATAGGTGGTGTTTCTTTAGGTATTGGTAGCCCCTTTTGACCTGCTAATGCCTGGGCACGATAACGAGCAAAAGCAGCTACACCTTCGGCCATGCGCTTTTCCCAGCCGTCAGCGGAATTAATGTCTGGCAAGCGACCACGCTCGTTCTTGAACTGCAACGCACGCTTTGCCAGATCACGTGCTTCGTCTTCGGGGATGCTAACCTTCTTGGCAGAAATGCTGGCTTGGACTTGACGCAGGGACCTTTCATCCATCGCTTTCGCCAGCACGGCATAGGCGGCATCGAAGGGATTGATGCGATCGATTAAATCAATGTCCAGCTCGCGCACGTTAACGAACTTACGCACACCATCCAACAGCGCCGTACTGCCCTGCACTGCGTCGCCACCGTTAACATCGGGCTGCCCCAAGGCCAACTTGGCCTGTTGGGTAATGTTCATGGCCGCGATGGCGTGCTGGCGGATGGCTTCCTGATCGACGTCGCTCAAGTCTGGGTAACGCTCGCGTACGATCTTACCCATGCGCAGCTGGGTCAGCTCTTCGGGCAGAGTGTTTTCCTTGTCGAACAAACCGCGCTCCAGCACAGTTTTGTCCTGCAAGAAGTTGGTCACCACTTCATTCAAGTCTTCCTTGCAGATACGCGTAGCTTCTGCGCTTTGTGGCGTGGTCAGGCCCTTGATTTCGACATGGTACTGGCCTGTGGTTTCATTCACGCCCAAGTTGGTGCCACCTGGTTGATAACCATCAGGCCCATAAGTGAAACCCTCTTTCGGCCCTGTATCTTTCGGAGTGAACTCATAACGCGGGGCCAGCACCTGCTCCATCAACAAGCTGGCAGAAATGGCCTTGAGCATATCGTTCACCGCCTCAGCAACAGCGGCTTGATCCGCAGCGGGTTCAGCGATCAGGTTGGTGAAGCGTGAGCGCTCCTTACCCTCGGCATCACGCGTTGCGCGGCCAATGATCTGCACGATTTCAGTCAGGCTGCTGCGATAGCCAATGGTCAGTGCATGTTCACACCAGATCCAGTCAAACCCTTCCTTCGCCATGCCCAGCGCAATGATCACATCCACGTTGTCTCGGTTGTTCTTCTGCTCCGGGTCTTTCAGCGCGCCGAGCACTTTGGAGCGTCTGGTTGCTTCGCTGTCATCCACCAGGTCTGCCACTTTCAGCGTGCGACCGTCCTTAGCTTTGATGAGGTGGAAGCCGGTGGCCGGGTCGACACCCAGCCAATCGCCCAGCGCACTCATGATTTCGTTGACCTCGCGCTCCTTGTCTTTGAGGCTTTCGCGGGCATTCACATTGGGGATATGGATGATGGTTTTCAGTGCTGGGTCCAGCACCTTGGCGACGGCATCCACATACTTGCCGGTATAGAAGAAGTAGCCGATGTCCAGCGACTTGAGCCAGCGGTAGCCGTTGAGCTGCTCGTAGTAGGTGTAAGTCACCGTCTCAAACCTGGCTTCTTCCGCCGGGGCCAGCACGGCCTCGCTGTCGCCACGGAAATAAGAGCCAGTCATGGCCACCAAATGCACTTTATCGCGGCCGATAAACGCGCTTAGCTGGCGGCCCAACTTGTTGTCCGGGTTGGCGGAAACGTGGTGGAATTCGTCGATGGCGATCAAACGGTTGTCGAAGGCTTCGATACCTAGCTCTTCCACGGCAAAGCGGAAGGTGGCATGGGTGCAAACCAGTGTCTTGTCGGTGCTTTTCAGGAAAGCGCATACGGCTTCTACCTTGGATTTGGCCACACCCGGCTCATCAATGCCAAGAGCATTGCATAGGTTCCACTGCGGAGCCACTTGCCAGTCCCAGTAAAAACCAAACTTGCTCAGCGGCTCATCGGCGAAGCTGCCGCCAATGGAGCGCTCCGGCACCACGACAATTGCCTGTTGCAAGCCCTGGTTATGCAGCTTATCCAGCGCGATAAACATCAGGGCGCGGGACTTACCTGATGCAGGGGGCGACTTGATCAGCAGGTACTGTTCACCGCGCTTGGTATAGGCGCGCTCCTGCATGGTACGCATGCCCAACTCATTGGCTTTGCTAGAAGCCCCAGTGTGTGCTGTGGTGATGGATACCGACGGCACCGTGTAAGTGTTGGTTGGGTTGTGGTTCTGTTCGGTCATTGCGAATCGTCGTCCATGGATGCGTCATCACTTGCCAGTTCGCGCTCGATCTGTTCGATGCTGGGCAGGCTGGTTTGCAGCTCTGCCGGCAGGGACTCCACCAATTGGTATTCGGCCACACCGATGGGGCGGGCGTTATCACGCAGTGCGTATTCGGCCACTACTTTGTTCTTGCTCTTGCACAGCAGCAGGCCAATGGTGGGGCCGTCCTGTGGGTGCTTGAGCTGGGCATCCACTGCGGTGAGGTAAAAACTCAACTGGCCAAGGTGCTCAGGCTTGAACTTACCGGCCTTGAGCTCGATCACCACATAGCAGCGCAGCTTGAGGTGATAGAACAGTAGATCGATGAAGAACTCGTCACCGCCCACATCCAGCAGCACTTGCTGGCCAACGAAGGCAAAGCCTGCGCCCAGTTCCAGCAGGAACTCGGTGACATGCTTGACCAGCGCGTTTTCGATCTCACGCTCCTGCGCATCAAAAGTCAGGCCGAGGAAGTCGAAGCGGTAAGGATCTTTCAGCGACTCGCGGGCCAGGTCGGACTGCGGTTTGGGTAGGTGGCTCTCGAAGTTACTGACTGCCTTGCCACTGCGCTCCAACAGACGGGTCTCGATCTGCATCACCAGAATGTTGCGCGACCAGTTGTGCTCGATTGCCTTGGCGGCATACCAGCGGCGGGTTTCGGGACCGGGCAGCTTGTCCAGCAGCACCAGATTGTGACCCCAAGGCAATTGTGCAGCAGCCTGCTGCACAAATTCCGCGTCCGGCCACGCCTCGGCAAAGGCGCGCATGTACTTGAGGTTGCGTGGTGAAAACCCTTTCATATCGGGAAAGGCTGCGTGCAAATCCTGCGCCAAGCGCTCAATTACCTTGGCACCCCAGCCCTGTTGTGCTTGCCGGGTCAAAATATCGTGACCGATCTGCCAGTAGAGCAGCACCAGTTCGCGGTTCACCGCCAGCGTGGCGCGCTGCTGAGCATTATGGATGCGGCCTTTGAGGTCGGTCAGCCAATCGCCGTAGCCCTCGGGCGGCATGCCCAGGCTAACAGGGGTGTCGCTCATGCCTTTATCCCTCGTGACTTTTTCGGCGCGGCCTTCGCTGCGTTTGCCGCCATCTTGGTGTAGAGGTCAAACAGCTTTTCCAGCCGCTCGGTGTCGTTCTTGAAGCGACGACCAATATAGATGCGCTCCAGTACTTCGTCGTTGCGTTCGTGGGCTCGGCGCAAGTTATCCGGCATGTTGTCCGGGTCTTATAGGTCGGCAATGGTGGCGGGGAAATGCGCTTCTCGCGCAAGCAGAATGCCCTCGGCGCAGGCGGTCAGGTCGGCCTTGTTTTGCTCCGTGAGCAGCGGCACAGGAAAGGTGTTCCAGCCAAGCGTATTAGAGTAACGGTAATCCGTTTTAATTTTGCCGCAGACCGTAGCTATCCAGACAAGATGTAGGCGTGAGGCAAGCAGGGCCAAGCAAACCTGTGAGACATCGTAAATTGCAAAAGCAGCATTGGAGACTATCGCCCCCTTCGGCAGCAACCCAACAGGAAGATACTGGCGAGATTCGCTGGAATGAATGGGGACAACAATGGACTCATTGCCAGGCGAACCCTGTATCTGCCGAAACCTGTGCGGATATTTGCTTGATGGGCGGGTTTCCTTTGCCTTGCTCGACAATCGAAATTCCCTGACTTGCTCAAATCTAGCGCGCAGACTCGCGAGTTGATTTGCCTGCTCCACTTCAGAATCATCAACCCACAGGCACGTGCGCGACTTCCCGCTGATAAACTCCACCGAGCCGTAAAACGGGCGTAAGTAGGGTAATGCTTCTGGCTCAGCCCTTATCAAATCACGAGCTTCATCCTTGGTCATCAAAAGATGGCCACCGTCAACTGGCTTATTACCCCAAAACATCACGGGAAGATCAAATAAAGGTTTCGATTCAGCATCAACGTATATATCTGGACCAGCAACAAGATAAGCATTTACATTAGGGACAACTTTTTGGCTTACCTCTCCAGAATTTTGCGTTGAAAACAGGCGAATCATTTTTTCTTCGGAGTTTGACAAACCAATAATTGCCACGGTAACACCAGCGTTATTTGCGGCTAAATTATTCCATTTAAATGATGTATGAGCAAAAAATATTCGTAATCCATCTCTAAGAATTATGGGCCAGAACATTGAAACAAGTTGCCCTTGGCAAATTGAATTCGTTGACACGAATGCAGCCTTGGCCGTCTGCCCACGCATGAATTCATTTGCCTTCCAAAACCAGGCCATCACATAATCAAACGACTTCCAGTATGTGGTCTTTCCATCAAAAAGACTCTGCAAATCATCCTTTTGCTCGTTCGTTTGAGAGCTCAATCCAGCATAGGGTGGATTCCCGCAGATGTAGGTCTCACCACCTTCGTTCTCGAAGTCGATTTCCGCCTGATTGAGCGGCGCGCCGAACAAGTCATCTGCCACCAGCTTTACGCCAGTCCCCGTGGGTGGGCACACACTTAGCCAATCCAATTGCAAAGCGTTGTGACAAACAATCCAGTTCTGCGCATCCAATGGCAGAAACTCGGCCAGCGCGTCCTTCTGTCCGCGATACAGTACATCGCATTGGAACTCGGCAATGATCAGCGCCAAGCGCGCAATCTCTGCTGGGAAGTCGCGCAGCTCGATACCTCGGAAGTTGGTCAGCGGGATCTCGCTGCCCAGATGTGGTTCTCCCCTACGGCGGTTAACTTCCGCCTCAATCTCGCGCATCTGCTTGTAGGCAATTACTAGAAAATTGCCTGAGCCGCAGGCCGGGTCAAACACACGGATACGCGCCATGCGCTTGCGCAGGTTCAACAACTTGCGATCGTTATCACCTGCCTCATTCAACTGTGCACGCAGGTCATCCAGAAACAACGGGTTCAACACCTTTAGGATGTTGGGCACGCTCGTGTAGTGCATGCCCAATGCGCTGCGTTCTTCATCATCGGCCACGGCCTGAATCATGCTGCCGAAGATATCCGGGTTGATCTGTTTCCAGTTCAAATTGCCAGCGTGCATAAGGTAGGTGCGTGCCATGCGCGTGAAGCGTGGCACGTCAGTACTGCCAGAGAACAGGCCGCCATTCACATAAGGGAAGCCCGTGATCCAGTTCGGCAAACGAGGTTCAGCATTGGCGCGCTCGACAACCTTGATGTTCATAGAACGGAAGACCGCTTCCAACACCTCATGGGTATTAGAGCCGTCGCGCTCGCTCATTTGCTCCACAGTCTGGGTGAACAAACCCTCGCCATCGAAGATGTCGGTGTCTTCGGCGAAAAAACAGAAGATCAGGCGCGCCATGAAATGGTTCATATCATGGCGGCGCTCGGCCTTCGCCCAGTCTGGATTTTCGCTCAGCAGCTCAACATACAGCTTGTTCAGACGGCCCGTCGCACGCACATCGATGGGATTGTCCTTGATCTCCTTGACGGTGGAGATACCGGCCAAGGGCAAAAAGAAGCCGAAACGGTTGGGGAAGTCCAGATAAGCACAGGTGATGGTTTCGCCGCTGGCTAATTGTTCGGCCTCAAGAGTCTGGCCATCGGTGGCGAGGATGAACTTGGCTTTGGATTTTGCGGTTGCCGGGCTGGCACGTAATGCCTTGAGGGTTTCGCCTACGGCGCCAGCTTTGCATACGGCGATATGGATGTTACTGCGCAGTAGCACGCCACCGGGTACATCTGAAGCGTTATTGTTTCCTGCTCGCAAGCGCCTGAGAGCCGTATCCTTACTGCCAAAAGCGGCCAGGAAGGCGAACGGGAACTCCGCCGCGTCGAAGGGCTGGAGGGCCAGCTCCGATATTGCGGACTCAATTTCTACTGCATTCATGGTTTACCACTGTCCAGATCACTAATGAGCGAGTGCGGCGACTTTAGCCGTCAATTTTGTGGGTTGTGGCTAGACCACTAAGAGCGTCTGCCTTCATGCCGGCTACAGTTTGGTCATGATACCTCTGACCGCCCTCAAGCGAGGGGGTATCGCATATGGCGACAGCAGAGTTACTGGCAGTGGCGATGGCCACATTGCAGCTGGATCAGGATGCCCTAGTTTAATGCAGGAGCCACCAGCAGTGGCAGAAGAAAAGCTCTAGTCAATGTCGGCGGTGATTAGTAGGGGTCGGATGTTTTGTCTGAAGAGCAGAACAAACCAGGAGATTGGTCCCGCCCACCGGTCCAGGGACTGTCAGATTTTTTGTGTGCGGGCCGGTAACGGCCTGCCGTCAGGCAGG
>NZ_JBSVWN010000055.1:0-45856 GCF_054071325.1 Pseudomonas sp. SDO5215_S409
GCGAGGCACTTGAAGCCGTAGTCAATAAGTAAATTATTTCGAAAACAGTACACTAACAACATAGCTGATAAGCCCAGTCGCCTTTAGCTTCAGGAAAGCGCCGAACAAACCTTCACATATGCCGAAAACACCGCCTCGATCAACCATGCCCTCATCGCGCCAGTGAGCAGCACACACCGGGTCAAAGATGAAACATGTCAAAGAGCCATCATTTAGCCCTAAAGTCGGCAAACACCTTGCCGATGGCCTGTTTCTCGAAACACCCACCACCGCCGGGGCCATGGCGGTGAACCTGGCGTTCATGGAGCGTTAAATGAAGTGCAATGGAATACAGAAAACCGTATTGGCCTTGATGGTCGGTGCGGTGGCGACGCAAGCGAACGCAGCAGACTCGGACGTGACAAGCGGGCAACACACCTGGACAAGTGAAAACATTGGGCAATCCTTGACGCTGGTCGGCAGCCGCACGGTGACGGCTGCGCCGCGTCTCTCGTATGGTGTCAACTTCGTCAATACCAACATTCAAGGCACGTTGCTCAACCGTGCCGATATCACCATGACGGGGACGTCGTTCACCGGGGTGGGTGGGTTGGCACTGGACGGTACGTTCAGCGCGGGGGGTATACCGGCGGGCGGCACCGTTACGGGCGATGTGGTCCAGGCGGGTACGATCACGCTGAACGGGATGTCCAACACGGAAGGGTTTGAAGTCGGCGCTACCCACATCGGTGGCAGCCTCATCAACTCGGGCAAGATCATCATCAATGGCAACGCGGACGGCTCCGGCGAGGGGCTGTACCTCAATGGCTCCAGCGTGGCGGGTGATGTGTCAAACACCGGCCTTATTGATATCACCGGCCCTGAAGGCAGCGGGGTGGTGCTGGACCAGCATTTCAACCTGTCTGTGCAGATCGGCGGCAAACTGCTGAACTCCGGCACCATTCGGGTCACGGGTGACGAAGCGGTGGGCATCGACATCGAGACGCCGACCAGCAACCTGAGGATCGAAAACAGCGGGCTGATTTCCGTCAATGGCAACCAGGCCATCGGGGTGCAGGTGTATGAGGGCACGATTGATTACTTGCTCAATACCAACACCCTTGAAGCCAAGGGCACCGACGCGGTCGCCATCAACCTGCGTGGCGCGACGTTTAACCCCGCCTTGCCTTCGGGCACGGGCGGCATTATCAACCGCGGCGTGATCAGTGCCGACGGTACGGCCATTCTGGTGACGCGCCCCGACCAGGTGTCGGCGTTTGAAATCAATCAGCAGGCCGGTGAAATCCGCAGTCAATCCGGCGTTGCCATCGAGGGTGGCGGCCTGGGGAGCCTGAACTGGACCGGCGGCAAAATCACCGGCGACGTGCTGGGCACCACGGCGGTGAACATCGCGGGCCAAGCCGATTTTGTCGGCAGCCGCCTGGCGGGCCCGGTGTCGATCAACGCCGGTTCCTTGAACCTGTCTGCACCCGGCGCCTCGGTGGTCGGCAACCTCAACGTCGCGCAGGGCGCAGGCATTGATGTGCGCCTGACCAACGCCTACGTGCCCACCACGCCTTACTTGACGGTCACCGGCACTGCGAACTTCGCCTTGGGTTCGGCGCTGACCGTGAACGCCACGCCGGGTGATTTCAACGCCACGGCCAGCGGCACCGAGTACACCCTGCTGCGTGCTGGCAGCCTGCAAAATAATGGCCTGACGGTGACCAGTAACTCCGGGTTGCTGAACGTATTGAGCTATTCCGCCGATGGCCAAACGGTCAAGGCGGTGGTGGCGGCCAAGAATGATCAGCAGGTGCAGGACGAACTGAGCCGCGCAGGGGCCAGCCGCTCGGGCATCCAGGCGATCAACGCGCTCAAGGGCCAGGTACTGGCGCAACTGGGCCAGGATGACCCGGTGTTCAAGGCTGCGCTCAACGGCACCCCGCAACAATTGGCGCAACTGGGCGAACAGCTCGCGCCCGACGTCAACCGGGGCGCGCTGGACATGGCGTTGTCCGGCCAGACGTTGGTGAACAACGCGCTGTTTGATCGCCTGGCCAGCCAGCGTGATCACCGCGAAGCGGCGGGTGTGTGGTTGCAAGGTTTGAGCGGCGACATGGACCAGGATGGCCGTGGCGGTAACAACGGTTATTCGGCCAACAGCAGTGGCCTGGCCGTCGGAGCGGACGGGCAGTTGAACGACAATCTGTTGCTGGGCGTGGCCTACAGCTACCTCAACGGCAATGTTCATTCCGACCGTGGCAACAAGACGCAAGTGCAGGGCAATGCACTGTCGCTGTACGGCAACTGGACGCTGCAAAACTGGTTCGCCGACGCCAGCCTGGGTTATGGGCATAACGACAATGACAGCCGACGCTCCGTGGCCGGGACCACGGCCAAGGGCAGCTATGACAGTGACGTGTGGTCGGCCAGCGCGTTGGGCGGCTACCGCTTTGCCGTGTCTGACGCCGTATCGCTGGAGCCGCGTGTAGCGGCCCGTTACGCCAGCGTGCGCATGGACGGCTTCAGCGAAAAAGGCTCCTCGGCGGCGCTGCGCATTGGCTCCCAGCGTTACGAAGTGGGCGAGTTGGGCGCTGGCGTCCGTTTGGCCGGCCACCTGCCGTTGTCCGCCGGGGCCCTGCAACCTGAGGCCACGCTGATGGCCTATCACGACTTGATCGGCGACCGCGTGGCGCAGACCTCAAGCTTCGTGCTGGGCGGCTCGACCTTTACCAGCACCGGCGCGTCAGTGGCGCGTGACAGCGTCGAAGCCAGCCTGGGGCTCAATTATCAGGTGTCGGCTTTGACCGTGGGTGCCAGCTACACCCGCCAGGCCCGCAGTGGGTTTGACGCCGATGGCGTGACGCTCAAGGCGCGCTATGCGTTTTAACCGCTGAACCGGACAGGGCCTCTGTTGAGGCCCTGTTTTGGGGGAAGCGCCACCGAGGGCATGGAGACTCCCGTTCTAGAGCGGCTGCTTGCAAAATGATCTCATATTGCTATCAATTTCACTTGAGAACGCCCCACAACCTCGTAAAATGCCGCGGCAGTTTGGCTGTACCACTTTTCAGGGACGAATGTGTCGATGCACCTACTTGCCTCGTTGCCGGTATTCACGGTTTTCGCCGGTCGCGCTGCGCGTGTTGACGCCTGCCATTCTCCCGCCCCGATTCGTTTCCTTAAACGCCTGACCTGCCTGATGCCTCCAGCATTTGCGCACGGCCCGGTGCTGCGCTGCGCGCAAGAAACACACCTTCATCCCCTGCGTCTTCCGACACCCAGCGCGGTTTCATGACCGCCACTAGGAGCACTTTGTGAACACTCTGTCGAAAATCTTGCTGTCAGGCTTCACCGCCGCAGCACTGCTGAGCTTGGCCGGTTGCGCCACCGAAAGCTCCCGGGCCCTGCCGATCGAAAAAGTCGCCAGCGCCAACGTCGCCTACTCCGGCGTGCGCGTACCGATCGCGGTTGGCAAGTTCGATAACCGCTCCAGCTACATGCGCGGGATCTTTTCCGACGGCGTAGACCGCCTCGGCGGTCAGGCCAAGACCATTTTGATCACGCACCTTCAGCAGACCAACCGCTTCAACGTGCTGGACCGCGACAACATGGGTGAAATTTCCCAGGAAGCCGCGATCAAAGGCACCGTGCAAAAGCTCAAGGGCGCGGACTACGTGGTAACCGGCGATGTGACCGAATTCGGCCGCAAGGAAACCGGCGACCACCAACTGTTCGGCATCCTCGGCCGTGCCAAGACCCAAGTGGCGTACGCCAAGGTCAACCTGAACATCGTCAACATCAGCACCTCCGAAGTGGTGTATTCCACCCAGGGCGCGGGTGAATACGCCCTGTCCAACCGTGAAATCGTCGGCTTTGGCGGCACCGCCAGCTACGACTCCACCCTTAACGGCAAGGTGCTGGACCTGGCCATGCGTGAAGCGATCAATCGCCTGGTCGACGGCATCAACGCCGGCGCCTGGAACCCACGTAACTGATCTGCGACATCACCAGGAGCTGCACACGGATGAACAACGTCATGAAGTCGGCGCTGATGCTGACGGCGATCGCCACCCTTGCAGGGTGCCAGTCGGCGCCCAAACCGCTGTACCAGTGGGAAAGCTACCAACCCCAGGTGTACCAGTATTTCAAGGGTGAGCCCAAGGAAGCCCAGGTAGAAGCGCTGGAGCGGGACCTGCAAAAGATCAACGCCACCGGCAACAAAGTGCCGCCGGGCTACCACGCCCAACTGGGCATGCTGTACCTGAGCATGGGCAAGGATGACCAGATGGTGCAGGAGTTCCGCACCGAGAAAGTACTGTTCCCGGAGTCGGCCCAGTACATGGACTTTTTGCTCAAGAACGCCAAGACCGGGGACGTTAAATGAACCTGCTAAAACTGTGCACCGGCCTGTTGGCGCTGGCGCTGCTCGGCGGCTGCGCGGCCCCGAAAACCGTGGACTACACCGCCTACAAACAAGCGCGACCCAAATCGATCCTGGTGATGCCGCCGATCAATCAGTCGCCGGAAGTGCAGGCGTCCTACAGCCTGGTGTCGCAAGTGACCTTGCCGTTGGCCGAAGCAGGCTACTACGTGATGCCGATTGCGCTGGTGGACGAAACCTTCCGCCAGAACGGCCTGACCACGCCGACCGACATCCAGGCCGTGCCGACGGCCAAGCTGCATGACATCTTCGGCGCCGACGCGGGCCTGTACATCACCGTCACCGAGTACGGCACCCAGTACAAGTTGATCGCCAGCGACACGGCCGTGACGGCCACGGCCAAACTGGTCGACCTGCGCACCGGCACCACCCTGTGGACCGGCGCTGCACGGGCGTCCAGCGAAGAAGGCCGCAGCAACAGCGGTGGCCTGATCGGCGCGCTGATCACCGCGGCCGTGAAGCAGATCATCAATAGCTCCACCGATGCGGCGTACCCGATCGCCGGTATCACCAGTTCGCGGCTGTTGTCGGCAGGCCAGAAAACCGGGCTGCTGTACGGCCCGCGCTCGCCCAAATACGGCACCGACTGATCCCCCTGCAATAACCCCGGCCGCCTGCGCGGTGGCCGGGATTCGCGGCGCTTAACCCGAACCGCGAATGGCTTGCGTCTGACCTTGTGAACGGATCATTCATTCACGAGGTTCAGACCATGTCCCGTCCCTATCCCTTCTTGCGTCCTGCCGCCCAAGGCATGGCTGTTACCGTGCTGGTGACGCTGGTCGGATGTGGCTTGCCTTCGTCCCGCGAGGCGGCCAAGCCTGCCAAGCCTGTAAGCGTGATCAGGCCCGCGGCGCTGCCAGCTGCCCCGGCGCCCATGATGGCGCGGATGGCCGTGCGTGAATCACCCGCCCTGCCATACCAAAGCGAACCCCGCGAGCAGTACCAGAACCTGCCGGACAACCCCGTGTACAGCGTGGCCCAAACCCCGGTGTCGACCTTCAGCGCCGATGTCGACACGGGTAGCTATGCCAACGTAAGACGTTGGCTCAACGAAGGTCGTCTGCCGCCCGAGGGCGCGGTGCGACTCGAGGAAATGGTCAATTACTTCCCCTACCATTACGCGCTGCCCACCGACGGTTCGCCCTTTGGCGTGACCACCGAAGTGGCGCCGACGCCCTGGAACCCCCACACCCGGCTGATGCGCATCGGCATCAAGGCCTCGGACCGTGCGGTGGCCGACCTTGCGCCCGCCAACCTGGTGTTTCTGGTGGACGTGTCCGGCTCCATGAACCGCCGCGAAGGCCTGCCGCTGGTCAAGAGCACGCTCAAATTGCTGGTGGATCAACTGCGCGAGCAGGACCGGGTGTCGCTGGTGGTGTATGCCGGTGAATCGCGGGTGGTGCTCAAGCCGACCTCGGGCCGGGACAAGGTGGCGATCCGCAACGCCATCGACCAGTTGACCGCAGGCGGCGCCACCGCCGGAGCCTCGGGCATCGAGCTGGCTTACCAGATGGCCCGCGAAGGGTTTATCCACAACGGCATCAACCGCATCCTGCTGGCCACCGACGGCGACTTCAACGTGGGCGTCCGTGACTTCGACAGCCTCAAGCACATGGCCGCCACCCAGCGTAGAAGCGGCGTGTCGCTGACCACCCTGGGGTTTGGCGTGGACAACTACAACGAGCACCTGATGGAACAACTGGCGGATGCGGGCGATGGCAACTATGCCTATATCGACACACTGCGCGAGGCGCGCAAGGTGTTGGTGGAGCAGCTCAGTTCCACCCTGGCGGTGGTGGCGCGGGACGTGAAATTGCAGGTGGAATTCAACCCCGCTCAGGTCAGTGAATATCGCCTGCTGGGCTATGAAAACCGCGCCCTGAAACGTGAGGATTTCAGCAACGACAAGGTCGATGCCGGTGAGATTGGCGCAGGGCATACGCTGACGGCGCTGTACGAAATTGTTCCAAAAGGCGAAAAAGGTCTGCTGGAGCCGCTGCGTTATGCAACGGCGGCGCCGATTGAGGGTCAATCTGCGGAGCTTGCACTGTTGCGCGTGCGCTATCAGCCTGCCGCTGGCGGCAACAGCCGGTTGATCGAACACCCGATCGAGGCAGCAAAAGGTGCCAAGGCCAGCGAGGACTTGCGTTTCGCGGCCGCCGTCGCCGCCTTCGCCCAGCAGCTCAAGGGCGAAGGGCGCTACACGGGCAACATGAGTTTGCAAGACACCGCCGCACTGGCCCGTTCCGCCCGGGGAGACGACCCCTTCGGCCTGCGGGGCGAGTTTGTGCAACTGGTCGAGTTGGCGCAGAGCCTCAAGGCGCCCGCCACTCAATGACGATCTGACAGGAGTTCGCCCGTTAATGGATGCACCCAGCGACGAATCACTGCTGGCCCGCTATCGCGACGGCGACGGGGCTTCGTTCGAAGCCCTGTACGCACGCCATCGCCAGGGGCTTTACCGCTTTCTCGTGTCCTTGAGCAACAAGGCGGAACTGGCCGAAGAAGTGTTTCAGGACACCTGGCTCAGCCTGATCCGAAGTACCAGCCAGCCACAGGGCCGGGCGAGTTTTCGTACCTGGTTGTTCCAGATTGCCCGCAACCGACTGATCGATCACTGGCGCAAGCACGGGGTGCACAACCCGCTGCACGACAGCTACGATGAACAGCTGCACGGCCAACCCGACGACGGCGCCGGCCCCGAACAACTGCTGAGCTTGAGCCGCGACCAGGCGCGCCTCGACGCCGCGCTGCAAGCGCTGCCCGAAGACCAGCGCGAAGTGTTCCTGCTGCGCCTGCACGGCGACCTCGAAGTGCCCCAAATCGCCGCCCTCACCGGCGCCCCACTGGAAACAGTAAAAAGCCGCTTGCGTTACGCCCAGCAAAAACTGCGTCGACTGCTGGCCGAGGAGGTATCCGCATGACTGACTCACCGCACGCCCAACGCCCGAACGACGACGGGCTGATCCACCACTTTCGCGAACACACCCACACCGAGCCCCCGGCCTCGCTGGACGCCTTCATCCTGGCCACCGCCCACCGCGAAGCCCCCGTGCGCACACCGAGCCTGTGGCAACGCTGGCGACAGGCCTGCCTGCAACCACGCTGGCAAATGGCATTCGCCACCGTGGCCGGCGTGGCGCTGCTGATCGGCGTGGTCATGCGCGCCCCGGTGCCGCAGGCCGAACTGGCCACCGCCACCTTCTCCGCCAGCGCCCCGCCTGCCGCCCCCGCGCCCATGGCCCGCATGGCCATGGCCCCACAGGCACCCCAGGCAGAGCCCGCGCTGGGGGCGGCCATGAGCAAACGTGCACTTGCCGTGCAACCTTCGCTGGAACAAGGGTTACAGGAAATCCTGGACCTGCGCCGGACCGGGGAGCGTAAAGCGGCGGATGAAAAACTGCTGGCGTTGGCCAAACGCTTTCCACAGGAAGACCTGGCGGGGCGGTTGGAGGGGATGCAGCCGTGAATGCGCGGCGCTCGTGAGTGGTTCGTTACGTTGCCCAAGCCCGCCGTTTTTACGGGGAGCGTCATCGCTCTGGGTAAACGTCGGATTACTCCGCCCGCTGGCGATTCATGGATAATCGCCAGCACGACGTATAACGGACTAAACCCAAGGGAGTTTCACTCATGTTAGCCCCGCGCATTGCCCGCTCGCGCTGTGTATCTTTCATCACCAAGGAAAAATACTGGTCAACCCATTCACTGATGCGGTTGGCGGGCAGACCCTTTTCCGGCCTATTGGCGGCGGTATCGAGTTTGGCGAAAGAAGCATGGATGCCATCGTCCGCGAAGTGCAGGAGGAACTGGGCCTTTCGATCAATAACGTTCGACTGATTGGCACGCTGGAGAGTCTTTTCACCTACGCGGGCAAGCCTGGGCACGAGATCGTTCAGGTCTACGATGCAAGGTTTGACGACGAAACGGTCTATGAAAAACCTCTGTTAGAGGGCTATGAAAGTGACGGTGCATCGTTCAACGCCATTTGGCATGACAGCGCCAGTTTCACGGCGACCTCCCCATTGGTGCCTGAAGGGCTATTGGATTTGCTCAAGAACGCTTCGTTGTTGGATTGAATGCTGGGCGGGTGCGGGCTTGTTAGTCGGTGGTGGTCAGGGTGTATAGAGCCCGGGCAAACGTACGCTTGACGATGATTGATGGCACAATGCCTCTTACTCGCAATCAATTGCACAAGGAGGTTCGGCAATGGGTTTTACCCTGGCTTTGGCTCTAAGTAATTGGGTGAATCTGTAAATCGCGAGATGTATGTCGTCTTGGGTATCTCCATCCCACTCCTCAACCGTTTCCAAGTCGGCTCGTAAGCTGGCAATACGCTGTTCGATCTCAGCAGCACCACATTGCTCAGCGATTGCCTGCCAAGCTTCATCAGAAATTTTTTCGTCGAGAGCCAAGCCGGAACGGGCATTTACGATTAGGTTCTGGAGGTTACTCATCTGGGGGCTCGGGTAGGCGGTGACAAAAGGCGCTGGGGGCCCTGAGGATAACTTGAGGACACGGATGGGAGTTACAGGGTTAGACCGGTACGGACATCCAAAAACAACAAAACCCGCACAAGGCGGGCTTTTCTTGAAGCGTTTCGTAGACTGTCCAAGACAGCCCAAAACTGCAATATGGTGCACCCGGCGGGATTCGAACCCACGACCCCTGCCTTCGGAGGGCAGTACTCTATCCAGCTGAGCTACGGATGCTTGTGCGGGCGACATCATACCCATGTCGACCTTGGGCGTCCATGCCGGTTTTTGGGGCGCGTGGCGCGGGAATTTGCCTACCCAATGCCCTGTCTCGGGCCATTTGCGCTACAGGCCTGCCATCGGCTACTTACACGCCGATCTGAAAAAACCTGCAAATGCGCCGTTTTCGTTCTTTTTTTCGAACATCCTATTGCCCTGCCCCCCCATTACTCCTAGGATTCGTTTGAGATTTCAAACGCCCTGTCTCCCGTGCGCTGTTTCTTCGCTCGCGCCCAGACTGATTTCCCTGACGGCAGCCCACAAGGCGCCTTTCTACAACTCTAATTCGCTCCGCGCGTGCGCGGTGCTGTTAAGGAAAGCCGACATGCAGCTTAAAGACACCCTGTTGTTCCGCCAGCAAGCCTTCATCGATGGCGCTTGGGTAGACGCGGACAACGGTCAGACGATCAAGGTCAACAACCCGGCCACGGGCGAGATCCTGGGGACTGTGCCAAAGATGGGCGCTGCCGAAACCCGTCGGGCCATTGAGGCCGCCGACAAGGCGCTGCCGGCCTGGCGTTCGCTCACTGCCAAGGAGCGCGCCACCAAGCTGCGCCGCTGGTTTGAGCTGTTGATCGAAAACCAGGACGACCTCGGTCGCCTGATGACCCTCGAGCAAGGCAAGCCGCTGGCCGAGGCCAAGGGCGAAATTGCCTACGCCGCGTCGTTTATCGAGTGGTTCGCCGAAGAGGCCAAGCGCATCTACGGTGATGTGATCCCCGGCCACCAGCCCGACAAGCGTCTGATTGTGATCAAGCAGCCGATTGGCGTGACCGCGGCCATTACCCCGTGGAACTTCCCCGCCGCGATGATCACCCGCAAGGCCGGCCCGGCCCTGGCCGCCGGTTGCACCATGGTCATCAAGCCAGCCTCGCAAACCCCGTTCTCGGCCCTGGCGCTGGTGGAGCTGGCGCACCGTGCCGGTATCCCCAAAGGCGTGTTGAGTGTGGTCACCGGCAGCGCGGGTGACATCGGCGGCGAGCTGACCAGCAACCCCATCGTGCGTAAATTGTCCTTCACCGGCTCGACCGAAATCGGTCGCCAGTTGATGGCCGAATGCGCCAAGGACATCAAGAAAGTCTCGCTGGAGCTGGGTGGCAACGCGCCGTTTATCGTGTTTGACGATGCCGACCTGGATAAGGCCGTTGAAGGCGCGATCATCTCCAAGTACCGCAACAACGGCCAGACCTGCGTGTGCGCCAACCGCCTGTACATCCAGGATTCGGTCTACGACGCGTTCGCCGAAAAACTCAAGGCGGCCGTGGCCAAGCTCAAGATCGGCAACGGTCTGGAAGACGGCACCACCACCGGCCCGCTGATCGACGAAAAAGCCGTGGCCAAGGTCCAGGAACACATCGCCGACGCGGTGAGCAAAGGCGCCAAGCTGCTCAGCGGCGGCAAACTCATCGAAGGCAACTTCTTTGAGCCGACCATCCTGGTGGACGTGCCCAAGGACGCCGCCGTGGCCAAAGAGGAAACCTTCGGCCCGCTGGCGCCGTTGTTCCGCTTCAAAGACGAAGCCGAAGTGATCGCGATGTCCAACGACACCGAGTTCGGCCTGGCGTCCTACTTCTATGCCCGCGACCTGGGCCGTGTGTTCCGTGTGGCCGAGGCCCTGGAGTACGGCATGGTGGGCGTCAACACCGGGTTGATCTCCAACGAAGTGGCGCCGTTCGGCGGCATCAAGGCCTCGGGCCTGGGCCGTGAAGGCTCCAAGTACGGGATCGAGGATTACCTGGAAATCAAATACCTGTGCCTGGGCATCTAAGGCCCGGCATGGCATCGCTGTAAACGCCAAGGGCACGAGAGCGCTGCCCTTGGCGTGTTTGAAGACGTTATTCGCAGTGGCCGGGAACGCTGTGGCAGTCGATCATCGCATGCTGCCGTAGTTGCCTCCCCGCCACCTATTCCTTGAGCCACGCCGCCCGATGAGCGGCGAATGAGGACTTTATGAGCAAGACCAACGCATCCCTGATGAAACGCCGCGAAGCCGCTGTACCCCGCGGTGTTGGCCAGATTCACCCGATCTTCGCCGAGAGCGCGAAGAACGCCACTGTGACCGACGTTGAAGGTCGTGAGTTCATCGACTTCGCCGGCGGCATCGCTGTGCTGAACACCGGCCACGTGCACCCTAAAATCATCGCGGCCGTGACCGAGCAGTTGAACAAGCTGACGCACACCTGCTTCCAGGTACTGGCCTACGAGCCGTACGTGGAGCTGTGCGAAAAAGTGAACGCCAAGGTGCCGGGCGATTTCGCCAAGAAAACCTTGCTGGTCACTACCGGTTCCGAAGCCGTTGAAAACGCCGTGAAAATCGCCCGCGCCGCCACGGGCCGTGCCGGTGTGATCGCCTTCACCGGCGCTTACCACGGCCGCACCATGATGACCCTGGGCCTCACCGGCAAAGTGGTGCCGTACTCGGCCGGCATGGGCCTGATGCCCGGCGGCGTATTCCGCGCGCTGTACCCTAACGAACTGCACGGTGTGAGCGACGACGACGCCATCGCCAGCATCGAACGCATCTTCAAAAACGATGCCGAGCCGCGTGACATCGCCGCCATCATCATCGAGCCGGTGCAGGGCGAGGGTGGTTTCTACGTGGCGCCAAAAACCTTCATGAAGCGCCTGCGTGAACTGTGCGACAAGCACGGCATCCTGCTGATCGCCGACGAAGTGCAAACCGGCGCTGGCCGTACCGGCACCTTCTTTGCGATGGAACAGATGGGCGTCGCCGCCGACCTGACCACCTTCGCCAAATCCATCGCAGGCGGCTTCCCGCTGGCCGGTGTGTGCGGCAAGGCCGACTACATGGACGCCATCGCGCCAGGCGGCCTGGGCGGCACCTACGCCGGTAGCCCGATCGCGTGCGCCGCGGCCCTGGCGGTGATGGACGTGTTTGAAGAAGAGCACCTGCTGGACCGCTGCAAGGCGGTGGGCGAGCGCCTGGTGACCGGCCTCAAGGCGATCCAGGCCAAGTACCCGGTGATCGGCGAAGTGCGTGCCCTGGGCGCGATGATCGCGGTCGAGCTGTTCGACGACGGCGACACCCACAAGCCAAACGCTGCGGCGGTTGCCTCCGTGGTCGCCAAGGCGCGTGAGAAGGGTCTGATCCTGCTGTCGTGCGGCACCTACGGCAACGTATTGCGCGTACTGGTCCCGTTGACCTCGCCCGACGAGCAACTGGACAAGGGCCTGGCGATCATCGAAGAGTGCTTCGCCGAGCTGTGAGTGCCCGGGCCGTCAGGCTCGCTTGAACCAGCCGCTGATGCTAACGCTCAGCGGCTTTTTCATTTCGGGCCACCGCCCGTGTCACCGGCACGGGCGCCAGCCACTGAGCCAGTTCGCGCTGCACCTCGGGGGCCAGCAGTTGATGGGCTGCCATCCACTCGTCGTTGAATACCGTGTCCAGGTATTTCTCGCCCCCGTCACACACCAGCGCCACGATGACACTGTGGGCCGGCGCCGTTTGCGCCTGGCTCAGCGCCTGGTAGATCACACCCCCTGCCGAGCCGCCCACCAACAGGCCCCGGCGCCGGGCCAGGTAGCGCGCGGTTTCAAACGCGCGGGAATCGCTGACGGTCAGGCCCTGATCGATCAGGTCGTAGTCGATGAGGTCACCGATCTCGGCGCCCGCCGGTGTTCCGGTCCCGGACTGGTGATACGGTGCGCCGGGGCCACCGAAGATCACCGAACCGACCGGCTCCACGCCAATCACTTGCAGCGCACCGGAGCGCCGTTTCAGGGCGCGCGCGGTGCCGCACAACGAGCCGCCGGTGCCGACGGCGCCTACCAGGTAATGAATCTCGTTGCCCAGTTCGGCGCGCAGTTCTTCGGCCAAGGCGTGGTAGCCGTTGGCGTTGGCGGGGTTGTGATGTTGGCGCGTCCAGTAGGCGTCTTGCTCGCGGGCGATGCGCTGGGCGGTGGCGTCCCGGTCGGCGGTGGCCAGGCCGGTGTCGGGCGCCCCCACGCGGACCAATTGCGCGCCGTAGGCCTGCATGCCACGCAGTTTGTCGGCGCTGGCGTGGTGGTCGACCACGGCGGTGAAACGATAGCCGCGCTCAGCGGCAATCAGGGCCAGGCCCAGGCCGGTGTTGCCGGATGTCGACTCGACGATCCACCCCCCGGGCTTGAGCTGCCCCGAAGCCTCGGCCTCGTCCACCATTTGCCGGGCCATGCGTATCTTCGCGGTGCCGGTGGGGTTGAACTGTTCCAGCTTGAGCAGCACGCAAGTGCCATTGGCGGTGACGCACAATTGCAGCAGGGGCGAGCCGCCGATCAGTTCTGAGATGTGGGTCTTGATCATGACAACCTCGGGGCAGGTTAAAAAAATCAGCGGGCCAGCAGTGCGACGGCCTTTTGCAGGCTGGCGAAGAACTGGTCGTTTTGGGCTTGGGTGCCCAGGGACACGCGAATAAACGTGGCGCACGCCGGGTCGTCCCAGGCTTTGACAATCACCCCGTCTGCGAGCAGTGCGTTGACGATTGCCAGGCCGTTGCACCCGGTGTCTACAAACAGGAAGTTGGCCTGGGACGGCACCACGCCAAATCCTGCGCCTTGCAGGGCGGTGCTCAGGCGTTGGCGCTCGCTGCCCACGAACGCCTGGCTGCGGGCCAGGTGTTCGTGGTCGTGCCAGGCCGCAATCGCCGCGTCCTGGGCCAGTTGGTTGACGTTGTAGGGCGTGCGCACGCGGTGCAGCGCGTCGATCAGGTCCGGGTGGGAGGCGATGCCGTAGCCCACCCGCAACCCTGCCAGGCCATAGGCCTTGGAAAAGGTGCGCAGCACGATCCAGGGCCGTGCCTGGGCACTCAGGATCGCCAGGGCATCGGCCGGGTTGTTGGCGAATTCGTAGTAGGCCTCGTCGATCACCAGCAGCGTGTCAGGCCGGGCGAAGGTCACCAGCGCCTCCAGCGCCTGAGTCGACAGGGCATTGCCCACCGGGTTGGAGGGCGTGCTCACCATCAGCAGCTTGGCCGGTGACGCCAGGGCGGCTTTCCAGGCGTGGGGGTTGAAGCTGAAGTCTGCGTGGGCAGGCACCTTGTCTACCCGGGCGCCCATCATGCGCGGGAAAATATCGTGCAGGCCAAAACAGGGCTGCTGTGTGACGACCCGGTCGCCCGGGTCGAGAAAGGCCAGGCACAGCAACTCCAGGATGTTTTCCGAGCCGTTGCCCAGGATGATCCGCGCCGGGTCCACGTCCAGGCGTTCGGCCACCACCCTGCGCAAGGCTTTGCCGCTGGGGTCGGGGTAACGTTGCAGACCGTCGCCCGTGCTGGCAGCAATCACCTGCGCGGCGGCCGGCGAAACGCCCAGCGGGTTTTCGCAGTTCGACAGCTTGGCGATCGTGGGCGCGGTGAGGCTGTGGGGATCGGCGCCCGGATCGTATAGCGGCAGGTCGCGAACGCAGGGGCGGATAAGCGCCTGAAGGGCCTTGTCGTGCATGACGGCGTGCTCCTGTTCAAACCGCCTGGGCGGCGGGTTCGTGGGGGATGAGGGCCTTGAGCTGTTTTTCAAACGACCACACCAGCAACAGCGCAGTGGCGGCCAGGCCAATCGCCAGCCCGCTCCACACCCCGAAAATCCCGTAGGTGCCAACGATGCCCAACAGATACGCCGCTGGCAGGCCCACCAGCCAGTAGCCGAGCAACGAAATACGGAACGGCCCGGCGGTGTCACCGATGCCGCGCAAGATGCCGTTGCCGATGTTCTGGCTGGCGTCGAACACCTGCAGCACGATGGCGATCAACAGGCCGGTGGCGGCGAGGTTCACGGCGTCGAGGTTGTTGGCGTGATCGGCGCTGATAAACAGCGCGATCACCTGTTCGGGGATCAGCGCGTAGGGCGCGGCGAACATCAGCATGGTCACCACGCCCATTCCCAGCGCCAAGTACCCCAGGTGCCGTGCGCGGCGGTATTGGCCAATGCCGCATGCCTCGCTGATGTGGATAGAGGCGGCATGGGAGATCCCGGCGGAAAACATGAACACGATGTAGATGATTTGATTGAGCACCGTCTGGGCTGCCAGGGCTTCCATGCCCAGGGTGCCGATCAGCAACGTCAATACACTGAAAAATCCGGCTTCGCTGGCGTAGGTGCCCGCAATCGGAAGGCCCAGCGTCCATACGGCCTTGACCTGCGTCCAGGAGAACGTCAGCTGCGACAGCACGAAGTATTTCGACAAATGCCGGTTGCTCAGCACCACCGCCAGAAACATCAGGCACGACAACGCAAACACCAGCAGACTGGTGAGCGCCACGCCTTGCAAGCCAAGGGCCGCAAAACCGAATTTGCCGAACACCAGCACGTAGTTCAGGCCCGCGGTAAGGGCGATGGAGATCAGGGTGATCGCCAACAGCGGGCCCGGGTGTTTCAGGCCGACGGTGAAGTGGCGCAGGGTCTGGAACCACAGGCAAGGCAGCAGGCCCGGGGCCAGGATCAGCAAGAAGTCTGCGGCGTCGGCAACCACGCCAGCGTCCTGGCCCAGCCACGCCAGCGGTGTTTTGAGCAACCACAGCACGCCCATGAACACCAGCCCGCTGACGGTCGCCCAGAACATCCCCGCCACCAGCAACGCGCGCACCTGGGCGTCGTCACCCCGCGCATTGGCCTGGGCCACCAAGTTGCTGACGCCCGTGACCAGGCCGGTGCCAGTGGTACGCAGTTGGTTGAACAGCGCCAGGGCCAGGCCACCGGCTGCCAGCTCCTTGGCGCCCAACGTGCCGAGCACCAGCACATCGATGGTGGTGAGGGCCACGTAAGCCAGGTTGGTGAGGATCAGCGGCAGGGCCAGATAAAGCAGCGCAGCGCTGTCTTTTTTCCACAGGCTCACCATAACGAGACCCTCTGGCCACGTTGCCGGGCGATGGCGTGTTCGGCCATCAGACGGCCCAGGGCGACGTCGGTGACGACCATGCCGCTGTTGTAGGCGAACACAATGTCATCGGGGTGGCGGCGTGCCGGAACGGTGCCCAGCAGGATGTCGGGCAATTGGGCCTCAACGCGCGGCAGGCTGCCGTCGGGTTTGGCCAGGTCGGCGCATGTCACTTGCATTTGCGCGATGTCGGTGGCGATACGGTAGTCGGCGTTGTGCAGCACGTCGGCGTCCACGCCATACCCCACCAGCACCGCGACGGCGCCGGGCTTGAGCCAGGCATGGCGCACTTGCTCGCGCACCGAAAGCCCGGAAACACCCAGGATGATGTCAGCGTCCGCGGCCGCCGTGGCCAGGTCCTGCGCGATGTGCACCTCACGCCCGGGGCAGTGGCGCTGCAGGGTTTCGCGCACGGCTTTGAGCCCGTCGGCGTAGTGCCCGTAGACACAGAGCCGTTCCAGCCCCGGTAAGGCGGCTAGCAGCATGGGCAAGGCGATCTGGCCCTGTACGCCAGTCCCTACCACCAGGGCGCTGCGCGCATCAGGGCAGGCGGCACGGGCGAACAGCGCCGAAGTGGCCGAGGTGCGCAGCGGGCCCAGCTTGGCCACGTCCATCAAAGCGATCGGCTGGCCGGTCAGGTCATCGCACAGAAAAATGAACGAGTGAAAACGATAGGCATCGCGCCGCCGCTCTGGATCATGCTCGTACACCACCTTGAAACCCACGGTGTTGCTGGCGCCGTCACGCCCGACCATGGAGTAGCTGATGGAGCGCTTGTCCAGAGGCTCCACGATGGTCTTGAGCGGGTTTTGTGAATCGCCGTTGCGCAGCGCCTTGTAGGCCTGTTCGACCACTTCGAGTACCTGGGTGTAACTGACGGGCAAGTCATCGAGCGCAGCCTGGGGCAGCACCCATAAGTCGCCCGGGGCAGGGTGTTGGGGGGACGTGTTCACTGCGTTCTCCTGTGAGTGATGGCCCGCGCGTTCAGGCCAGGTGGTCCAGCTTCCAGTGAAGGTGGGGGGGGTGCAGTTGCACCGCGACTTTTTGCGGCAGCGCCACCCCATGGAAAGGCGATTCGTTGGAGTCCATCTGATAGCCCGCCGTGTTGAGGTAAATCAGCAGGTCGCCCGCGCGCAGCGGATGGCTGAAGGTGAGCTTGCGCCAGGTCAGCATGTCGCCGTCCAGGCAGCTCGCCCCGCCAATGCAGGCCACGAAGGGCTCGGGCGGGCGTGGTGATACGGGCAACAGCAGGGGCTCGGGCAGAAACTCGCTGTTAAACCACTGTTCGGACAGGCTCAGGCTGCTGCCCTGGACCGTCACGTGGGCATAGCCATCGGTGGCATGCCGGTCCTTTACGCCCTGCACCCGGAACACGCTCATGCCCGCCTGGTCCAGAAGCGCGCGGCCCGGCTCGATGATCAGGCTCACGCCATGGGCCCGGGCCTTGTGCGCCAGGTCGTGGCGACCTTCCACCACCGTGGTGAGCACATCGTGCAGCGCTTCGGCACCGCCACGCGGTGAGCCATAGGGGTAAAAGCCCTGGAAGGTCTTATGCCCGTGGTAGTGCTCGGGGCGGTCTTGCGCGGTGAAGGTCTGCCAGTGTTGCGGGGCCACGTAACCCACGGCAAATCCACCCCCCATGTTGACTTGGCGGCAGGTGCTCAACCCCCTGCGGTGGCAGAGGTCGATCAAGTGGCTGGCGGTGCGCGCGCGCTCTTGCGTGCTGTAGCCGCTGAGGTGGAAGGCGAACCCCTCGACGCGCAGCCGGTCGCGGTGGGCCCGGCAGTATGCCAGCGCCCGCTCGCACTCGACGTCGGTGAGGCCGAAGCGGCTGTGGGCCTGGCTGTCAGGGCGGTAGCGCAGCAGCAGGCGCGCCGGGACAGACAGGGTTTGAGCCAGGTGATGCACGCCGTCGAGTTCGTTCAGCGAGTCGATGGCCACCTGGCTCTGGTGGGCCAGGCCAAGTCTGAGAAGCGTTTCGCTTTTGTGCGGGCCAGAAAGGCCGATCTGGCGCCCGGTGATGCCCGCGGCCAATGACTTTTCCAGCTCTGCCACACTGGCAACATCCACGCCGATGCCATATTCCCGGCAGGCTCTGACAAAGCTGTCGGCTTTGTTGGCTTTTTTGGCGAACAGCAGCCGGCCGGGCACGCGAGCTTGTTTGAACACCTGCTGAAAGGCCTCGATATTGGTCCCCATGATCTGCGGGAATACCAGGTGCAGGGGCGAGCCCAGACTCTCCACCAATTGATGCAGCGCGCGTGGGTGCTGGGCCAGCCATTGTTCGATCAAAGGGTGCCGCAGGCTGGGCAAGCCACTGTTTGCGGGGTGAACCGGCGTCATTGTCGCGTTCCTTGTGCGGTGCGAAGGTGTGGCTCAGAACTCGAACTTGGCCGAGAGAAACACTTCACGCTCACGCCCGACCTCCAGCCCGCCCTGGTAGTAGGTGCTGGCGTAGTAGTACTTGTCGGTCAGGTTGTTACCGTGCAGGCGGTACGTCACGGGTGTGCTGCCCAGCCGGGTGCGGTAGCTGGCGCCAGCGTCGAGCAGGGTGTAGCTGGAGATGTAGCCGCTGTTTTGCGCATCCACCGGCCGGCTCCCGACGTAGCTCAGGGTGCTGTCGAGCGACAGGCCCGCCACGGCGGGCACGTTGTAATGAGCACTCAGCGCGCCTTTCCACTTCGGCACGCCTTCACTGCGGTTGCCGCGCACGGCGGCATCGTCCACCCCCACCAGGCGCGTGGCCAGGTACGCCGCGTTGCCACTGAGGGTCAGGTCATCGGTCACGCGGTCGGACACCGTCAATTCGACGCCCCGGTGGTGGTACTCGCCGTTGCTGACAAAGGTGTTGTGGCTGTCCAGGTAACTGGCCTTGCGCCGGATATCGAACACCGCCACGCCCGCATCGAGGCGCTGCGCGACTTCCCACTTGAGGCCCACTTCGTACTGCTGCGACTCGATGGCGTCGGTAGGCTGGTTGCCGTTGGTGGCGTTGTAGGGCGCGTAGTCGCCTTTTTCAAAGCCCCGAGAGTAACTGATGTACGTCATCAGGCTTGGTAGCGGGCGGTAGATCAGCGCGGTGCTGGGCACGAACACGTTGTGGCTTTGCGAAGGCGCGACCGCCGACAGGTGCTCGGCGCGGTACTCGATGTAACGTCCGCCCAGCATCACCTGAAACTGCTCACTCAGCGTGATGAGATCGCTGGCAAAGAGCGAGCTTTCCTTGATGGTGGACACAAACTCGGTGGCCTGTTTGGGGCCAAAGTGCCATTTCTTCGGGTTGACGGGGTTGAGGATATTGCCCACCGAAACGTCCGTGACGCGGCGGCCTTCGTCGCGGCTGTCGACGGCGTCCCAAAACGGGCTGCGGTCCTTGAATTGCTTGTAGCCCAGGCCGAAAAACACGTCGTGGTCGATTTGCGCGGTGCTGAACTTGCCTGCCAGGTAGGACTGCAGTGACCACGTGCTGAAGACTTCGCCCCGGGACACGTAGTAGTCGGCGTAACCGATATCGCCATTGGGCTGGATGTCGAACAGGTCGTTGTAGCCACCGTGGCGTTCCGCCCTGGAATAGTTGCCCTGGGTGATGGAGGTCCAGTTGTCGTCCAGGTTCAGCTCGAACCGGGCATCGAGGTTGGCGCCTTCGGTCTGGTGGCGGAACCAGGAGCCGGTCAGCAAGTCGCGACGGTTGATCTTGGGCGGGCGCACGTAACTGGAGGCGTCCAGCGGGTTGGCGCGACCGCGCTGATCGGCCCGCAGCAAGGGGTCGGCCACCGTGGACTTCCACGACCAGTCGGTGTTGAGTTGCAGCAGTGCACGGTCGCTGAGGCGAAAGTCGGTGGCCAGGGCGATGAACTTGCGTTCCATGTCGCGGGCATGGTTGTAGTCGCCGTTTTTCTCATAGCCAGCATTGAGCCGGTAGCCGATGGCGCCGTCATTGAGCGCGTTGCTGGTGTCGATGGCCACATAGCGGCCAAGCAGCGACGAGCCTTGCAGGGTCACGTCCAGCAATGGCTTGAGGGTGGGGCGCTTGAGGACATAGTTGATGGTGCCGCCCGGGGAGTTGAACCCGTACAGGAACCCCGAAGGGCCTTTGAGTACATCGATGCGCTCGATGTTTTCCAGGGGCACATCGTGATGCGGCGCCAGGGCCAGGCCGTCGCGGCGAATAGTGTTGAAGTTGTCCATGGCGAAGCCGCGCAGGCGCAAATTATCAAAACCGCTGCCGGCCGAGGCGCTGAGGACCGAAGGGTCCAGGCTCAACACATCGACGGCGGTGCGTGCCGAACGATTGGCAATGGTCGAGGCCTTGTAACTCTGGATGGCCAGGGGGATGTCCATCGGGTCCTTGGCGCCGAAGCCTCCGGCGTTGACCTCAAAGGCCGCGTTCAACGGCTGCGCGGTGACGCTGATGGGGCTGAGTTCGGTGGCCGACTCTTCGCGTTCGCGCTCCTCGCCCCGCTCGCGGGCTTCGCTGACGGGCAGCAGGCCCAATGCACAAATCAGACCGGTGGCCAGCAGGGGCACAAGCCCAACGGAGGTTTCCCGCAAGTCGTTCATCGTCAATCCCTTGATGCACCAGCGTGCTGATGCGGAGTTTAAATTTTGAGAATCGTTATCAATAGATACATTATAACATTTGGTTTTGCCTGGCAATGTCCGGCTAAAACGGCTGGGTTATCCGGGCTGCGGGCGCGTAAAAGTGCTCAAGCACAGGCTTTTGCACCTATTTGAGGGATTTTTCCTGTATCAACCGGACGTGTTTGACTAAGGTGCAAGCATCGCGTGTGGAGTGTCCTGGATGACTGCTGTTGATTTACCCGCTGTACCCCGTGTGTTGATCGCCGAGGCGGACCCTTGGTCGCGGGACCTGCTCAAGCAGGTATTGTTGAATGTGCGCTGCGATGCCCGCCTGGACGTGTGCGGCGATGGCCAGCAGGCCGCTGCGCTGCTACGCGATAAACCCTACGACTTGATCATCGCCGACTGGGAACTGCCCGGCGTCGATGGCCTGAGCCTGCTGCGCAGCGTGCGCCAGCGCAAGCGCACGCCCTTGTTGCCGTTCATCCTGCTGAGTGCACGCAACGACAGCGCCAGTGTGCGCGAGGCCCTGCCGCTGGCGCCCACGGCGTACCTGACCAAACCGCTGAACATGGAAGGCCTGACCCAACGCCTGCAAGACCTGCTGCTTAACGAGGGCGAGACGGTCTACTGCGAAGTGCCGGCCCTCGCGCCGGGCGTGACGTTGCCGGTGTTTCTGGAGCGCCACCGCGAAGCCTCCGACGGCGCGCCGCTGCGGGTGGACGTGAAGGCGGCCGTGCAACACAGCCTGACCCCGGAAGGCCTGGACCTTGGCCGCCTGGAAGACCAGGTGCGCGCCGACCCGCAGATCACCGCCGTGCTGATCGCCGCCGCCAACAGCGCCGGGCATCACGGCTCGCCGGTGCAGACCTTGGCCATGGCCCTGCACAAGCTGGCGGCCGGGCAGAGCATGAACCTGATCCTGGGCCTGGCGCTCAAGCACAATGTGGTGCTGACCGACCCTGGCCTGGCCGATTACGCCGAGCGTTACTGGGTACTGTCCCAAGCCACTGCCGACTACGCCCGCAGCCTGGCGCGCCTGCTGGAGCTGGATCACGAACGCTGCTACAGCGCCGGCATCCTGCACCGGCTGGGTGACCTGGCGTTGTTGCGCTGCCTGGCGGCGTGGCACCAGGGGGGGCGGGGCCTTGGATGACGCGGCCATCGGCGAAGCCCTCGACACCTTTGGCGCGGCCTATGGCTCCGCCCTGCGTACCCGCTGGCGCTTGCCGTTGGAGTTGCGCCAGTTGATCGCCGCGCTCTATTCGCTGGACGGCGGGGTGTATTCGCGTGAAGCGCTGGTGGTGAACCTGGCGGCGCAGATGGCGCACTTGACCGAGCACGAAGGGCTGGAGGGCCTGGCCACGGGCAAGACGGCGCGGTTGCTCAAGGTAGGCCTGTCGGAATTGACGCGGGTGCGCCAGCGCTGACGCCCGCGGCGGCGCGGCTCAGCCCGCGACCACGCGGTTTTTGCCCTGGCGCTTGGCTTCGTACATCGCGGCGTCCGCCCGGGCGAACAGGTGGTCGAGTGTCTGGTCGTGCGGGGTCAGGCTGGCCAGGCCCTGGCTGACGGTCACGCCGTACCGCTGGCCATCGCTGCTGAAGCGTTGCTGCGCAATCTCGTGGCCCAGGCGCTCGGCCACTTGCCGGGCCATGTCGGGTGAACACCCCGGCAGTACGGCGGCGAACTCTTCGCCGCCGATACGCCCGAACAAGTCACCCCGGCGCAACACCGTGCGGCCGACGTCGGCGATGCGGCGCAGCACTTCATCGCCCTCCAGGTGGCCGTAGGTGTCGTTGACGCCTTTGAAGTCATCGATGTCCAGCAACAAAAACGCCAGCGGGATGTCCTGGGCGCACGCCCGGTCGAACTCATGGTGGGCGCATTCAAAAAAATAGCGGCGATTGCTGCTACGGGTCAGCACGTCGGTGGTGGCCAGGCGCTGCAGTTCTAGCTCCAGCTGCTTTTTGTCGGTGATGTCCTCGGCCATGCCCACCACGATCACCGGCTGCCCGGGTTGGGCCTGCTGGTTGATGTAGCACTTGTCGCTCAGCCAGCGAACGTGCCCCTCGGTGGTGATGATGCGGTATTCACGGTCTTCCACCGCGCCGGTTTCCAGTACCTGGGCCAGGCTGTCTTCGGCGTAGTCGAGGTCGTCGGGGTGGATGCTGTCGCGCCATTGCCGGTGATCGGCCAGCAGCAGGTCGACCGGGCGGCCAAAAATGCGCTCGTAGGCCGGGCTGACATACAGCACGCGACGGGTGTCCCATTCGACCGCCCACAACGCGGCGTTCACGCTCACCAGCAGGGCGCTGAGCAGCTGTTCGCGCTCGCTCAAGCGCTCCACTTCGTCCCGGGCCTGCATCAATGCCAGCAAGGTAGTGGCGGCGGCCGGGCGCGCGGGCTCCAGGTCGGACGTGGGCAGGGTGTGTTCGTGGGCCATCGGTACAACTCTCTCGGGGCGGACCGCAAGGGCGGCAGCAGTTGCAACAAGGGCCGCCATGATGGCGAAGTGTTGCTTGAGAGGGGGGATTTGCAGCGAAGTTCCGTGTGGGGGGCGCCCAGCTAATGGCGTCAAAAACCGGTGGCGCGGGGGCGAACCCCCGCGCCAGGGTCAGGCCGAGGCAGGTCGCAGCGAATAGGTTTTCAACTGCCCGGCGAAGTCACGCAGGGACTGAATCCCGCTGGCCTCGGCTTCGTGTACCCATTCTTTGATGGCGGCCAGCATGTCGTGGCCGTTGCTGCTGGTCTTGACCCAGATCTGTTGCAGCGCCAGGCGCTTTTCATAGATCACCTTCAGGGCCTGGCTGTGTTCGAGCATGCTCTGGATACGCACGTGGTGGCGGTCATCGAGCAGGCTGGTTTCCCGCGAGAGCAGGCGCTTGGCGCGGTGGAACTGGTGGCGCACCGAGTGATCGACCTTGTCCAGCTCCTGCTTGACCAGCGGGCCGATCACCAACTTGCGGTACTGGGCCATGATCTGGAAGCGGTTGTTGAGGATGGCCATGGCGGTGTCCATGTCCAGGTGGCCCTTGCCCTCCACCCGGTGGGCGATGGGCGCCACGCGCTGCACCTTGGCCAGGCGCAGGAAGCTGAGCACCTTGATCCAGGCCCAACCCATGTCGAACTCCCATTTTTTTACCGACAGCTTGGCGGAGTTGGGGTAGGTGTGATGGTTGTTATGCAGCTCCTCGCCGCCCACGATGATGCCCCACGGGATCAGGTTGGTCGCCGCGTCCCGGCATTCGAAGTTGCGGTAACCGAACGCATGGCCCAGGCCGTTGATCACGCCTGCGGCCCAGAACGGGATCCACATCATCTGGATCGCCCAGATGGTGATGCCGATGGTGCCGAACAGCAGCAGGTCGATGACGGCCATGAAGACCACGCCCAGCAATGGGTACGGGGTGTAGAGCTTGCGCTCGATCCCGTCTTCGGGGCAGTTCTTGCCGTAGATGCGCAGGGTTTCCGGGTTCTCGGCCTCGGCGCGGTACAGCTCGGCGCCTTTGCGCATCACCGTGGACAGGCCCTTGATCACCGGGCTGTGAGGGTCGTCGAGGGTTTCGCACTTGGCGTGGTGTTTGCGGTGGATGGCGGTCCATTCGCGGGTGTTCTGGCCGGTGGTCAGCCACAGCCAGAAGCGGAAGAAGTGTTTCAGGCCACCGTTGAGCTCCAGGGAGCGGTGGGCCGAATAACGATGCAGATAAACCGTGACCGAAACGATGGTCACGTGGGTCATCAACAGCGTGACTGCCACCAGTTGCCAGGCGGACAGATCAAGAAAACCGTTGTACCACATAGGCTGTATGGCCCTCAGATAAAGAAAAAAACAGCTCACGCATTATCACTAAGCCTGCCGAGAAAACCAGCCACCCTTTCAGATAGAAGTGACGGGATGTTTCTTATTCTATAATCCGCAACCTTTGTAGGGCGAATCTGCTTTTTGAGTAAGGATTACTGAGCATATGGGGTTTTCATACCGGAGTGCCCTGAGAGCAGGGCTGGTATATCTGTTGGTTTCCATCGTGTGGCTTCAGCTCAGCCATCAAGTTTTGATCAACTTTTTCGATGACCCGGCCCAGTTAAGCCGTTGGCTGCAACTGCGCGGCTACTTGTGGGTGAGCCTCAGTGCCTGCGCAGTGGTGGTGTTGTGCGCCCGCAGCGCGCGTGCAAACCAGGCCCGCCAACCCCTCAAGGAAAACCGCGAGCGCCTGCGCCAGGCCGCCGCCGTGTTTGATTGCACCCGGGAAGGTGTGCTGGTCACCGACGCCCGGGGGCTGATCGTGCACGTCAACCGCGCGTTTATCGAGATCACCGGTTACCGGCAGGAAGACGTACTGGGCCGCGAGCCAAGCGTGTTCAAGTCAGGCCGCCACCCCACCAGCTTTTACCAGCAGATGTTCCAGACCCTGGCGCAGCAGGGCGAGTGGAGCGGCGAGATCTGGAACCGTCGCAAAAGCGGCGAGGTGTACCCCCAGTGGCAGACCATCCGGTTGATCCACGATGACCAGGGCCAACCCAGCCACTACGTGGCGGTGTTTTCCGACATCAGCGCCATCAAGCATTCCGAGCACGAGCTGGCGCACCTGGCCCACCACGACCCACTCACCGACCTGCCCAACCGCCTACTGTTCACCGACCGCGCCGAGCAGGCGCTGGCTTCGGCGCAACTGCAAAAGCGCGGCTGCGCCTTGCTGCTGTTGGACCTGGACCACTTCAAGATCATCAACGACAGCCTGGGCCATAACGTGGGCGACCAGTTGCTCAAGGCCGTGGCCGAGCGCCTGCAAGGCCTGTTTGGTGCAGGCGTGACCCTGGCGCGGCTGGGCGGCGATGAATTCGCGGTGCTGGTGGAAAATTGCCCGCAGCTCGGGCAGGCAGCGGCCCAGGCGGAATGCATCCTGACGGCGATGAAACAGCCGTTCATATTTGACGGTCATCAGCTGTTTATCAGCGCCAGCATCGGCATCAGCCTGTTTCCCGGCGACGCGCTGAGCGCCGAGCAACTGCTGCGCAACGCCGACTCGGCGCTGTTCAAGGCCAAGAGCGCGGGCCGCGAAAGCTACGCGCTGTACACCGAAGAACTCACCGCCCACGCCCAGCACCGCGTGGAAATCGCCAGTGAACTGCGTCGTGCCTTGGAGCAACAGGAACTGCGCGTGTACTACCAACCCGTGCACGACCTGCGCAGCGGGCGCATGGTCGGCGTCGAAGCCCTGGTGCGCTGGCAGCACCCCGAGCGCGGCCTGGTGCCGCCGGGCGACTTTATCCCCATCGCCGAACGCACTGGCCTCATTGCCCAGATCGACGCCTGGGTCATGGACCAGGCCTGCCGCCAGATGGGCCAGTGGCTGGCCGCCGGTGCGCCGCTGGATTTTCTGGCGGTGAACGTGTCCAGCCGCCTGTTTGCCCGACGGGCGTTATACGACCAGGTGGCCCGCGTGCTGCACGACACCGGCCTGGATCCCGCGTTTCTTGAGTTGGAAGTCACCGAGAGCGCGGTGATGGACGACCCCGAAGTGGCCCTGGAACAGCTGCACCGCCTGCGGGACCTGGGCCTGCGCCTGGCCATCGATGACTTTGGCACCGGTTACTCCTCGCTGCTGCGCCTCAAGCGCTTGCCGGTGCAAAAACTCAAGATCGACCAGGGTTTTGTCGCGGGCCTGCCGGGGGATGAAGACGATGTTGCGATTGTGCGCGTCGTCATCGCCCTGGCGCAGAGCATGGGCCTGCAAGTGCACGCCGAAGGCATCGAGCAAATGGCGCAAGCGCGCTTTTTACTCGATCAGCACTGCGACCTGGGCCAAGGCTACGGGTTCGGCCGCCCTGTGCCCGCCGCCGAGCTGGATTGGACCCATATTCCACGCTACTGAAGGCCTGGGGGGAGCGTTCCCTGGCAGCGCGAGGCCGGGGTTTGCCCGGCCCATTCACGCGCAACCCCGCGTCCTGCCACAAAATTCTTTCCAGTTATATAAACATTCTTAAATAGTATTTTTAAGAATATCCGCGCTTATCTACTATCGCTCCCACGCCGTAAGCAGTGCCGCCACTGCCAGGCACTTCCCATTTCAGGAGCACACCATGAGCGCATCTCTACGTAGCGTTGACGGCCAGGACGAAGCAGCCATTTTGCGCGAGATCCAGAGCGCATTGCGCGATCTGCGCTTTGGTGCGGTGGAAATCACTGTGCACAACGCCCAAGTGGTACAGATCGAACGCAAAGAAAAATTCCGCCTGCAAAACCCTGGCAACAAGCCAAGCTGAGTAACACCGGCGATTTGAAACTGAACTCGCACCTATAAGAAAAAAGCCAACACCCCCAGCATTCCAGGAGCCTTCCATGTCGTCGATTCGCCGTTACGCCCTCGCTGCACTGGCCAGTGCCGTGTTTGCCGGTTCTGCTGTTGCCAAGGATTACGAGCTGCTCAACGTCTCGTACGACCCGACCCGTGAGCTGTACCAGGACTACAACGCTGAGTTCACCAGCTTCTGGAAACAGTCCCACCCGGGCGACAATGTCAAAATCCAGCAATCGCACGGCGGTTCGGGCAAGCAAGGCCGTGCGGTGATCGATGGCCTGCGCGCCGACGTCGTGACCCTGGCCCTGGCCGGTGACATCGACGAAATCGCCAAGCTGGGCAAGACCCTGCCGGAAAACTGGCAAACCCGCCTGCCGGACGCCAGCACCCCGTACACCTCGACCATCGTGTTCCTGGTGCGCAAGGGCAACCCTAAAGGCATCAAGGACTGGGGCGACCTGATCAAGAAAGACGTGTCGGTCATCACGCCCAACCCGAAAACCTCCGGCGGTGCGCGCTGGAACTTCCTCGCCGCGTGGGCCTATGGCCTCAAGTCCGGCGGCAGCGAAGCCAAGGCCCAGGAGTACGTGAAAGAGCTGTTCCAGCACGTTCCTGTGCTGGACACCGGTGCCCGCGGCTCCACCATCACCTTTGTGAACAACGGTCAGGGTGACGTGTTGCTGGCCTGGGAAAACGAAGCTTTCCTGGCCCAGCAAGAAGACGGCGGCGCTGACAAATTCGACATCGTCGTGCCTTCGCTGTCGATCCTCGCCGAGCCGCCTGTAGCGGTGGTGGACAAGAACGCCGAGAAAAAAGGCAACACCGAGATCGCTACCGAATACCTCAAGCACCTGTACAGCCCGGCTGGCCAGGAGATCGCCGCAAAGAATTTCTACCGCCCACGTGATGAAAACGTCGCGGCCAAATACGCCAAGCAGTTCCCTAAACTGGAACTGGTGACTATCGACAAAGACTTCGGCGGCTGGAAAACTGCCCAACCGAAATTCTTCAACGACGGTGGCGTGTTCGACCAGATCTACACGGCGCAGTAAGCAACACGACCTGCAGGAACGCGCTGCCCGGTTGGCGCTGGTTGCCTGCGAGAGCATCACCTGGGTGTGACTGACACCCCTCGGAACGCTCATCGCAAGCAAGCCAGCACCCACAGGGCGGCGCGTTCTTGCAGTGGCCTCTACCCCGCTAACCAAGGACTCTTATGTCGCGTCGTATCTCCCCCGTCATACCCGGCTTCGGGCTGACGCTGGGCTACACCGTGGTGTACCTCAGCCTCATCGTACTCATCCCGCTGGCGGCGATGTTTGTACACGCCGCGCAGCTTACCTGGGACCAGTTCTGGACCATTATCTCGGCACCGCGGGTGCTGGCGGCGTTGAAGCTCAGCTTCGGCACGGCGTTGTACGCCGCCATCATCAACGGCGTGATCGGGACGCTGCTGGCCTGGGTGCTGGTGCGCTACACGTTTCCCGGTCGCAAGGTGATCGACGCGATGATCGACCTGCCGTTCGCCCTGCCCACGGCCGTGGCCGGTATTGCGTTGACCGCGCTGTACACCCCGACGGGCCTGGTGGGGCAGTTCGCCACGGACCTGGGGTTCAAGATCGCCTATACCCCGCTCGGCATCACCCTGGCCCTCACCTTCGTGACGCTGCCGTTCGTGGTGCGCACCGTGCAGCCGGTACTGGCCGACATCCCCAGGGAAATCGAAGAAGCCGCCGCCTGCCTGGGCGCCAAGCCGTTGCAAGTGTTCCGCTACATCCTGGTGCCAGCGCTGCTGCCCGCCTGGTTGACCGGCTTTGCGCTGGCCTTCGCCCGGGGCGTGGGTGAGTACGGCTCGGTGATTTTCATCGCGGGCAACATGCCGATGAAAACCGAGATCCTGCCGCTGCTGATCATGGTCAAACTCGATCAGTACGACTACCACGGCGCCACGTCCATCGGCGTGTTGATGCTGGTGGTTTCCTTTGTCCTGCTGCTGCTGATCAACTTGCTGCAGCGGCGCATCGAACACCCTTAAGGAGGCGCGGAACATGTCCCAATCGTCTATTTCCGCCGCGTCTTCGGCCAACGCTGCCCGCCGCGGCAGTGTGGTGTCGCGGCGTATCCTGATCAGCCTTGGCTGGCTGGTGTTCGCGCTGTTTCTGTTGTTGCCGCTGTTTATCGTGGTGTCCCAAGGCCTGAAAAACGGCCTGGGTGCGTTCTTTACCGCCATCCTTGAGCCCGACGCGCTGTCGGCGCTCAAGCTCACGGTGATCGCGGTGGTGATCTCGGTGCCGCTCAACGTGGTGTTCGGGGTCAGCGCCGCCTGGTGCGTGAGCAAGTACTCGTTCCGGGGCAAAAGCATCCTGGTGACGCTGATCGACTTGCCGTTCTCGGTGTCGCCGGTGATCGCAGGCCTGGTCTACGTGCTGATGTTCGGCGCGCAAGGCTTCTTTGGCCCGTGGCTGGCGGACCATGACATCCAGATCGTGTTTGCCCTGCCGGGCATTGTGCTGGCGACCATCTTCGTGACCGTGCCGTTCGTGGCCCGCGAGCTGATCCCGCTGATGCAAGAGCAAGGCACTCAGGAAGAAGAAGCCGCGCGCCTGCTGGGTGCCAACGGCTGGCAGATGTTCTGGCACGTCACCGTACCCAACATCAAGTGGGGCCTGATCTACGGCGTGGTGCTGTGTACCGCGCGGGCCATGGGCGAATTCGGCGCGGTGTCGGTGGTGTCCGGCCACATCCGCGGCGTGACCAACACCCTGCCGCTGCACGTCGAGATTCTCTACAACGAATACAACCACGTTGCCGCGTTTGCGGTGGCGAGCCTGTTGCTGATCCTGGCGCTCTTCATCCTGCTGCTCAAGCAGTGGAGCGAGAACCGTATCAATCGCCTGCGCGCTAGCAGCGGTGAGGAATAAGTCATGTCCATCGAAGTCCGTAACGTCAGCAAGAATTTCAACGCCTTCAAGGCTCTGAACAGCATCAACCTGGACATCCACAGCGGCGAGCTGGTGGCGCTGCTGGGCCCGTCCGGCTGCGGCAAGACCACGCTGTTGCGCATCATTGCCGGCCTGGAAACCCCGGATGACGGCAGCATCGTGTTCCACGGCGAAGACGTGTCGGGGCATGACGTGCGCGATCGCAACGTCGGGTTTGTGTTCCAGCACTACGCGCTGTTTCGCCACATGACCGTGTTCGACAACGTCGCCTTCGGCCTGCGCATGAAGCCCAAAAACCAGCGCCCCAGCGAAACCCAGATCGCCAGCAAAGTGCACGAGCTGCTGAACATGGTGCAACTGGACTGGCTGTCGGACCGCTACCCGGAACAACTCTCCGGCGGCCAGCGCCAGCGTATCGCCCTGGCCCGTGCGCTGGCGGTGGAGCCCAAGGTGCTGCTGCTGGACGAACCCTTCGGCGCCCTCGACGCCAAGGTGCGTAAAGAGCTGCGCCGCTGGCTGGCGCGCCTGCACGAAGACATCAACCTGACCTCGGTGTTTGTGACCCACGACCAGGAAGAAGCCATGGAAGTGGCCGACCGCATCGTGGTGATGAACAAGGGTGTGATCGAGCAGATCGGCTCACCGGGCGAGGTGTACGAGAATCCGGCGAGTGATTTTGTGTACCACTTCCTCGGCGACTCCAACCGCCTGCACCTGGGCGAGGACAAGCACGTGCTGTTCCGTCCGCACGAGGTGTCGTTGTCGCGCCATGAACTGGAAGATCACCATGCCGCCGAAGTGCGGGATATCCGGCCGTTGGGCGCAACCACGCGGGTGACGTTGAAAGTGGAAGGCCAAAGCGAGTTGATCGAAGCCGAGGTCGTGAAAGATCACGACAGCCTCACGGGCCTGGCGCGTGGCGAAACCTTGTTCTTCAAGCCTAAGGTCTGGCAAAAGGCCTGATCTTCAGCATGTTCGGTGGGAGCGGGCGTGCCCGTTCCCATCGTTGAAACCCTGCCAACCGTTACACCGTGGCGTTCTTGACCTGCACGGCCACCGGCCCTGCGCGCTCCTCGATCTGCTGTTTGAGCGCATGGCGCAGCCCGAGCAAAAACGCCAGCTCTGCCACCACAAACAACGGCCCTACGATGAGCCCCGACAGGTCATCGACAAATGCCGGTTTGCGGCCCTCGTAGTAATGCCCGACGAACTGGATCACCCAGCCCACCACAAACAGCCCTAACCCGCTGCTCAGCCACACCAGCGTGCTTTGCGCCGCCAAGGCGTGCCCGGCCCACACCGACAGGCCCATCAGCACGCTCATCAACACGCCGAGCGCCCGCTCCAGGCGCAGGTAAAACACGCACGAAAACAGCGCCAGCACCACTGCTGGCGAGAGCCAGAGCCCGGCCACGGTCCATTCGGGGCGTGACAAAAGCACGGCCACCGCCACCACGATCATCGGAATGCCGACGAAATGGCTGGCGATATTGCGCGGGTCACGGTGGTAGGCGGCGTATTGGCTGAGGTGGTCGACGAGGCTTTTCATTGTTGTTCCTCCTGTAGGATGGTTCATCATGCCCTGTCAGAATTTGGCGAACTGTCAGCTGGGCGACAATCTTCGGAGTTCTCATGGACGCAGAGAAATGGCACGCGCGCCTGGCGCTGGGGCACTGGTACAGCCACTTGCCAGCCCCTTTGCAGCATAGCCTGCTGACCCACGCCCGCTTGCGCCAACTGACGGCAGGCCAAACCCTGTTCAAACGCGGCGACCCGCCCTGCGGGCTGTACGCGGTACTGGAGGGCACCCTGCGCATCAGCGCGGTGAGCGAGCAAGGCAAGGAGGCCGTGCTGAGCCTGGTGGAGTTGCCCTACTGGTTTGGCGAAATCTGCCTGTTCGACGGCCTGCCCCGCACCCACGACGCCAGCGCCGTGGGCCCGTGCACGCTGTTGCAGGTGCCACACCAGGCGATGCTCGGCATTCTCGACGCCACGCCGCGTTACTGGCGTGACGTGGCGTTATTGATGAGCCAGAAACTGCGCCTGAGCTTTATCGGCCTCGAACAACTGAGCCTCATGCCCGCCTCGATGCGCCTGGCACACCGGCTGTTGATGATTGCCGAAGGCTATGGCGACATCGAACAGGCCCGGCGGGTGTTGCAGTTGCCCCAAGAGGACCTGGCGGCGATGTTGAGCCTGTCACGCCAAACCACCAATGCGCTGCTCAAGGACTTGCAGGCCCAGGGGGTGGTGCGGTTGGGGTATGGCGAGATTGAAATTCTTGATGTGTATCGCCTCAAGGCGATTGCCCAGACTTGATGGGGCACCGCTTTATGTGCAGTCGATGTAAACGCTTGTGTTGTTTAAGGCTTAATCCGTGCTCATGGGGACGTTGACCTTTGCTCTGATGAAAGGGGTATCAGGGGGTAGATAAGGCTTGATGAGGTTGGCGACAGATTCTTTTTGTTTTCTTTTGCAGAAAATATTGAGGCTTCCGGTTGTTTTGTAATCATCACCTTTCAGGGTGAGGCTGTACTTCAAGTCAACTACCTCCCGGTTAGTAGCAATGGCGAGCTGTGTAAAATCTTGCCATTTAAACGCATAGTAATGGTACTCGGTGTGCAGGTCCTGAAACCGCTTGGAATTAGCCATTGAGAGGTACATCAAACCCATGCCACCTGGACCGATTAATGCCCCGAGCAAGAAAGCCGGATCAAGGGTGGCTAGAAAAACAAATAGGATGGCGGTTATACCGGTGAACCATTTTAAAAAGGTTAATACCCATTTTTGGAAGTCTTTCCATTTGCAGAATTCAACGCCTGAATGAGTAATCCGGCAAGCAAAATTTATACACTGGTGAGTCATGCTTGAGATTATAGATAGCGCAATTGAAAAATAGAGAATGCAAGATAATATGCGCCAAGGCTGACTCATTCCCTTATAAGCAGCGTACAATATGACCGCGCTGCCGAGCGTCAATGCCGCCATAAAAATGAACATACCGTTGGCAATCGCTGTATTGTAATTTCGTGCCCGGATTGTCCATGCCAGCAGTTCCGGTTCATCTGCATCCTCCCATCGCAGTTGCGGTGGGAGGGTGAGAGGTTTTTTAAAGTCAAATAGCATCTGATTCCATTTTTATTTTGTGCAGGGTGATCTAATTATGCTGGCTGCACCTTTTAAAAGGTACGATAAAGGCGGTCCGCATAATATTCATATTTAGTCGGTGCTCAGGGGGACGTTGACATGTGCTTTGATGAAAAGAACGTCAGAAGACAGATAAGGTTTGATAAAGTTGGCGACAGTTTCTTTTTGTTTTATTTTGCAGAAGACATTAAGGCTTCCGGTTGTTTTATAATCGTCTCCTTTCAGGATGAGGCTGTACTTCAAGTCAACTGCCTCCCGGTTAGTAGCAATGGCGAGTTGTGTAAAATCTTGCCATTTAAACGCATGGTAATGGTACTCGGTGTGTAGCTCCTGAAACCTTTTGGAATTAGCCATTGAGAGATACATCAAACCCATGCCACCTGGGCCGATTAATGCCCCGAGCAAAAAAGCCGGATCAAGGGTGGCTAGAAAAACAAATAGGATGGCGGTTATACCGGTGAACCATTTTAAAAAGGTTAATACCCATTTTGGGAAGTCTTTCCATTCGCAGAATTCAACGCCTGAATGAGTCATCCGGTAGGCAAAATTTGTTCGTTGATGGGTGATGGATGATAGGGTCAGCAATAGGAGAGTAAAAAAAGATAAGCTCACAATGATTTGCATCAAGTGACTTTCACGCGGGGCAGGAAATAAGTAAATGATATAGGCGGCGCCTGCAGTTAAGAGGGCCATAAAAGCAAACATGCCATTGGCCACACATGTATTGTAATTACGCGCCCGGATAGTCCAACCCAATAACACTCGCTCGTCTGTGTATTCCCAGCGGAGCTGAGGGGGGAGGTTGAGAGGCTTATTAAAGTTTAACATTGGCTGGCCTGGGCTTCATTGCAGGTGTCGTGGTAGATCGCTTCGGCGTTGGGGTCCAGTTGGTTGAGCCAGGTGACGAGGTCGTCCTCACTTCGCTGGCAATGGTTGCGCAACCGCTGCGCCTGGAGGGTGGTCTGCCTCAGGTAGGTTTGCACCTCGTCAAAACGCACGTCTTCACGCCAGAGCCGTTTGGCGTTCCAGTCCTGGAGTGCGGCTTGCCATTTCTCTCTGTCGGGCAGGTGGCCCCAGGTTGTCTTGAACACCGCCTGCGCGGCAGACAGGGTCGGCATGGCCCCGATATCCACCAGTCCGGCCTCGGCAAACCCCGCCAGGTCCTTGCCTCGCTCGATGTCATCGTGAGTCGTGAGCAGTGTGTAGAGGTCGTCGGTATAAGCCTGCCGTTGGACCGGGTCTTTTATCGATGCAGGGATAAACGGGTCGGTGTCGAAACCACACAGGTTCTGCACCGCAAAAGCACTTTGTAATGCGTGCTGATGTGTCGCCTCAAACTCGCTTTGCTCCATCAACCGCCCCGCCAGGTTCATGCCCAGGTCATCAAGCATGGCCAGCGGGTCATCCAGGGCGATGAACAGTGCGGTGTCCTGCTCGGGCACATTACCGCGCACCAGGGCTTCGTCGAACGCGGCCTTGAACGGTGCTTCGGCGTCGCTGGCCTGGGTCGGGAGCAGCGTGCTGGCGAACGTGGGGGCGCTGCCATCGGCAGTCAGAATATCCGCCACGCTTTTGCCCAGTTCGGTAATAAGCGCTCCGTGCGCAACGGTGCCGTTGGCGCAAAATGCCGGGAGGTCCACGCTTCGCATCCAGCGGGTTTGTTCGGGGGTGCTGTGGCGCATCAGTTCACACAGGCGCCAGGTCCATTGCACCGGGGAGTAGGCGATGCGCAGTTGGCTGCGGCGTGGGTAGAGCAGGTACGGATGGCTTCCACCGGGGTTGTGGCGCACATCCGTGTTCAACTGGCTGTCGGTCCAGAGGTGGCGGGTGAACAGCCGGCCGCTGACCTGGTACTCATGAAAGGTCTGGTCGACGCCGTTGTACACATACACCCAACCATCGCGCAGTTGGCGCAGGGTGTAGCTGCGGGTTTTCAGGGTGGGTGGTGTGTTTGACCAGCCTTTGGGGAGAGGATGAGGCCCTTGGTTATCGCCCTTGTGCAACGGCGACTCGTCCAGCGCATAACGCACGGGAAACAGGGCGACCTCTGCCGCCATCAAGGCGCACTGCCCCATGCCCATCGGGGCGTTGGTGAAGGCCTGGTTGCGCCTGGCCCTGCTCAGTTGGGCATCGGTGATGGGCGGGTTCATCGCACTTCCTTGCTTATTTCGATGTCGGGGAAGTCATCGTCCAATCAAACTTCGTGCCATGTTATTTATTGTTATAAAGAACAGTTAGTTGAAAAATATTATGTATCCATATGTTATTTTCAGGAGGCGAAATAGGAAAAAGTGCGCAAGAAGTTGCGCACTGCTGTGCAACTTCTTGCGCACTTGCCTGGGAGTCTTTATGAGCATGGCCTGCCTAAATGTATGCACAGGGTTATCCACATTTTAGTGCGCAACTAGTTGCGCATAATGGCCGCCAGCCATCAACAGGCAATAAACGCCAACGGCAAATCACGAATCTGCGCCCTGACCGGCGGCTGATACTGACCGTCCCCCGTCAACGCATGCAGCAGTTCCTCGCGCAGCGCATGAAAATCAAAATGGCTGCGCTGGCGCGGGTGCGCCAGGGGGATGTTCACCACCTGCTTGATGCGCCCCGGACGGGGCTCCATCACCACCACGCGGTCGGCCAGGAAAATCGCTTCTTCCACATCGTGGGTCACCAGAATCGTGGTGATTTTGGCGCGCGTACGAATCGCCAGCAACTCGTCCTGCATCTGCTGGCGAGTGAGGGCGTCGAGGGCGCCGAAAGGTTCGTCCAGCAGCAGAATGCGCGGGCTCGCCACCAGGCCCCGGGCAATCGCCACCCGTTGCGCCATGCCGCCGGAGAGTTGGTGTGGATAGGCGCGGGCGAACGGCGTGAGGCCCACCAGTTCGATGAATTGCGCGATGCGTTGCTGGCGCTCGGGCGCACTCAACGGCTCGTTGACCAGCCCCAGGCCGATGTTGTCTTGCACGGTCAGCCACGGGAACAGGCGGTGCTCCTGGAACACGATGCCGCATGCGTTGCCGATTCCGGTGACGGCGTTGCCGTCTACGCGGATCTGGCCGTCAAACTGGGTGTCCAGGCCGACTAGCAAGCGCAGCAAGGTGGATTTGCCGCAACCGCTGGAACCGACGATGGCGACGAATTCGCCCTCGGCGATGTCCAGGTTGAAGGTGTCGATGGCCTGCAGTTCAACGCCGTCGACGTCGAAGGTTTTGCCCACGTTGTTGAAGCTGACGATAGGTGCGTTCATGCGTGTCTCCAGCGGGTGGCGCGGGTTTCGATGCGTTGGCCCGCCAGGTTGAGCGCAGCGCCGGTGAGGCCCACCAGCAGCATGCCGGCCAGGATCAGGTCCATGCGCAGCAGCTGTTGCGCGCCGATCATCAGGCTGCCGATGCCGCCGTTGGACGGCATGAAATATTCCGCGCCAATAGTGCCCAGCCACGCATAAATCAGGCTCAGGCGCAGCCCGGCGAAAATCCCCGGGGCCGCGCCCGGCAGCACCAGCCTGCGCAAGCGCTGGCCCAGGCTCAGGCGCAGCACCCGGGCGGCTTCGTTCAGTTGAGGCGACAGGTTGAGCACGCTGCGTTGAGTGGCGACAAACAGCGGGAAAAACGCCGCGAGGGCGATAAACACCCATTTGGCCAACTCCCCCAGGCCGAACCAGGCGGTGAGCAGCGGCACCCAGGCAAAAATCGCGATCTGGCGCAGGGCCGCCAACGTGGGCCCGAGTACGCGCTCACAACGTGGCGACAGCCCCAGCAGCAAGCCCAGCGCAAACCCCAACCCGCCGCCCAGCACCAGCCCGCCCAGCGTGCGGGTCAGGCTCAGGCCCAGGGCGCCGCTCAAACTGCCATCGGCCAGGCCTGTGGCGGCAGTGCCCAGCACGGTCCAGGGGCTGACAAGGATGTTCGGGTCGACCCATTCGCGTTGCGTAGCCACCTGCCACAGCCCCAGCAGGCCGACGGGCAGCAGCCACGGTTGCAGGCGTTGCCAACCGTGATAGGGCGGCCCGCGACGAATCTGCGCCGTGGCCGGATGGGGCCAGTGCACCCACTGGCGGTCCAGCCAGCCGATGCCGCGGTCCAGCGTCACGCCCAGCACGCCGATGACCAGAATGCACACAAAGACGATATCGAGCATGAACAGCTGCCGGGCCCACACCATCAAGTAGCCGATGCCCTCGCTGGAGGCGAGCAACTCCACCGCCAGCAACGAAGTCCAGCCCGCCGCCAGCGCCAGGCGCACACCGGCCATGAACGCTGGCAGGGCGGCGGGCAGGATCAGGCGGCGGATCAATAAAAGCGTGGGCAGGCGCAGCACCCGCGCGGCTTCGCGCAGGCCCGGCTGGGCGTCGCGCACGCCCACCAGTGTGTGCAGCGTCACCGGCACCACGATGGCCTTGACCAGCACCACCCACTTGAGGGTTTCGCCAATGCCGAAAAACACCATGAACAGCGGGATCCACGCCAGCGTCGGCACCTGCGCCAACGCGCTGAACGTGGGCAGCACCCAACGCTCGGCGCGGCGGCTCAAACCCAGCAGCGCGCCCAACAACGCCCCGGCGCCGATGCCTGACAGCAGGCCCCAGCCCAACCGTTGCAGGCTGATCGCCAAGTGGCCCCACAACTCGCCACCCGCCAGCTCCACGGCGCTGTGCCACACCAGCAAAGGCGCCGGCAGGATTTGCTCGCTCATCCAATGATTGCGGCTGGCCAGCCACCACACGACAAACAACGCCAGCGGCAGCAACCAGGGCACCAGCCGCTGGCCTGCGTTTGGCCAGCGGGGCTTGAGACCTTGGGCAGGCGGCGCCAGCGGCAGGCTCAGCAGCGAAATTCGGGCCATGGATGACCTCCGTTGTCCGGTGGGCGTTATGCTTTTTTAGCCTTATAAAAACTCAATCCATACGATTGAGGGATAAGAAAAGCCATTTAAAGCGTCGGCCCTCCCTGCATCCAATGCATTTGGAGAATATTTTCGATGCTGCTGATGCATGGCCCCACAGGCTGGGCGCCTGACTGCCCATAGTCATAAAAGTTATTAAATTGTGAATTTATAGTATTTAAAGTTTTTAACGCGTTGTGCCTATTTTTCTGCTCCCGGCCATCCCCCTCAAGGAGCACTCCCCTCATGAAGCAGCCGTTCAAACACCTGATCACCTTGTTTGCAGGCACCGCGCTGGCGGGCCTGGTGCACGCCGCCGACCTAAAGGAAATCCGCATCGCCGTTCCCGACCTCAGCGCCGGGGCCCAGCACAGTGGCACCGGGATCGTGGACGTGCTGCGCGACCAGCAGGTGTTCGAAAAGGCCTTTGCCGACCAGGGCATCAAGATCCAGTGGAATTTCTTCAAGGGCGCCGGGCCCGTCATCAACGAAGCGTTCGCCAATGGCCAGGTAGACCTGGCTTACCTGGGCGACCTGGCCGCCATCATCGGCAAGGCCAATGGCGTCGACACCCGCTTGCTCAGCGCCAGCGCCCGGGACGTGAAGCAATACCTGGGCGTGGTGCCGGGGTCGGGCATCAAGACCCTGCAAGACCTCAAGGGCAAACGCGTGGCGGTGTTTCGCGGCACCGCCAGCCAGCTGTCGTTCGATGCTGCGCTGGCCAGCCAGGGCCTGAGCGAGAAGGACCTGAAGGTGATCAACCTGGACTTCAACGCGGCGGTTGCCGCACTGGCCGCCAAACAGATCGACGCCACGTGGGGCAGCTCCGGCCTGACCGCGTTGCAAGCCAAGGGCCTGGCCGAGATACCGCTGAACACCAAAGACCTGGGCGGCGCGGGCAGCATTCAGAGTGTGCTGGTGGGCAGCGGCAAGTTTGTCGACGAGCACCCGCAGGCGGTGGCAAAACTGCTCAAGGCCCAGCAACAGGCGGTGCAGTGGTTGACCGATGACGCCAACAAACCCGCTTACATTCAGCTGGTGTCGGGGCTGGCGAGTTACCCGCCGGCCATCCTGACCGATGACTTGAAAGACCAGGCATTCAGCGCGGTGTTCCCCTCGACCCTGGACCCGGTGTTTCTCACCCGCTTGCAAGGCAAAGTGGACCTGGCCTCGCAGCAGCGCTTGATCCGCAAGGGCTTTGCGGTCAGTGACTGGGTGGCCCCGGGCCTGTAAGACGCGTCAGACCGCCACGCTCACCGGCTGACGGTCCACCGCCACCAGTGTCTCGATCATCGCCTTCGCCGCTGGCGACAGGCGATACCCGGTACGGCTGACAATCCCGCAACGGGCGTTGAGACTCTCCAGGTTCTGCGGCAAATTGCGCCAGTGCAGCAGCGCCAGTGCGCCGCTGGCGATGTCCTCGCCGAAGGCTTCTTCGGTGCCCACGCCAATGGCGTCCGACTGCAGCACGATCTTCACCAGCGCTGGAAAATGTTCGGTCTGGATACTCGGCTCAAAATCGATGCGCCCGCTGAGGTTGGCCAGCAGCTTGCGCGTGCCTTGGGAAATCAGCGGGGTGGCCAGCGGGTAGTCGAACATGTCGTTGGTCGACAGGCTGTCCTTGGCCAACAGCGGGTGCCCGGGCCTGCAAAAAAATACGCCGCGCTTGGGCGTCAGCGCCTGGGTCTGGAAGTTCGGGTCGGCCTCGAACTGGCGAATGTCGGCGATGAAAAATTCGATCTCTTCACGGCTCAGGCTGCGGCTGAGTTTTTCCCAATTATCCACCTGGAAATGCGTGCGGATCTTCGGGTGGGCCTGGATGAACCGCGCCACGGCATCCGGCACCAGTTTCACCGCGGGCGCAGGGCCGGTGCCAAAGCGCAGTTCGCCAGCATCGAGCTTGGTCATGCGCGTGACTTCGCTGCTGAGCAAGGCCGCGCCATGCACCAGGCTCAGGGCGTGTTGCAGCACCACCTGGCCCTCCGGCGTGGGGCGCAGGTCTTTGTTGCCCCGGTCGACCAGCACACACCCGAACTCTTGCTCCAGGCCCTGAATACTGCGGCTGAACGCCGGTTGGGTGATGCCCATGGCATCGGCCGCACGTACGAAACTTCGGTGTTCGTTGAGGGCAATGAAGTAGCGCAGTTGGCGAAGATCCATATGCTTTCCTGGCATCCAAAAAATAGGTCGAAGGCATTTGCGACCGTGGGAGCTGAGGTTTTAAATGCAAGCTCTTATTCCGTCAACGAAGCATTTGTTCATTTGCTAGACCTAAATTACATATGAATAGAGCGTTGTCGCAGAGCGTTTCCAACCGCAGATGAGGGTCAACACCATGAGCAATGCCGCACTCGCTGTTCAACCCGTCGCCCAGGCGCTGGACATTCACCCGGTGGCCGGACGCATCGGTGCCGAGATCCGGGGCGTCACCTTGTCCGGGGCGCTGGACGTCGCCACCGTCGAGGCCATCCAGCAGGCGCTGGTGCAATACAAAGTGATCTTCTTTCGTGGGCAGACCCACCTCGACGATCAGAGCCAGGAGGCCTTCGCCCATTTGCTCGGCGAACCGATTGCCCACCCCACCGTGCCTGTGCGCGACGGCACGCGCTTTTTGATGGAACTGGACGGCGGGCGCGGCCAGCGGGCCAATTCATGGCACACCGACGTGACCTTTGTGGCTGCGTATCCCAAGGCGTCCATCCTGCGCTCGGTACTCGCGCCCGCCTCGGGCGGCGATACGGTGTGGGCCAACACCGCCAGCGCCTACAACGACCTGAGCGCCGAACTGCAGGCACTGGCCGACACGCTTTGGGCGGTGCACAGCAACGAGTACGACTACGCGGCGCGCAAGCCAGACGTGTCGCCGGAAAAGCTCGAGGAATACCGTAAGGTGTTTACCTCCACGGTGTACGAAACCGAGCACCCGGTGGTGCGAGTCCACCCGGTGAGCGGTGAGAAAAGCCTGGTGCTGGGGCACTTCGTCAAACGCCTGAAGGGCTATTCACAGGCCGACTCGGCGCACCTGTTCAACCTGCTGCAAAGCCACGTCACCCGCCTGGAAAACACCGTGCGCTGGCGCTGGGCGACCGGCGACGTGGCGATCTGGGACAACCGCTCCACCCAGCATTACGCGGTGAACGACTACGGCACCCAGGCGCGCATCGTGCGGCGAGTCACGCTCAAAGGCGATGTGCCGGTGGGCGTGCAAGGGCAACGCAGCCAGACCACCAAAGGCCTCTGAACCCCGTGCGTTCCAACGGTGGGAGCACGCGTGCTCCCACCGGGGATTTGTGCGATTTACCAGACGCCGATCTGCACCACTTTCTGCGTTTCGGGGTCGCCATAACGGAACCGTTGCCCACGCAGGTCGATCTCGGCATGGCTGATGGTGGTGCGCCGCTTGAGCCCCCGCAGCCATTCAAACAGATACCCCTGATGCGTCTCGCGCACCTGCGCATACGCCGGGTTGGCCCCCAGGTCATGCAGCTCTTGCGGGTCGTTTTGCAGGTCAAACAGCTGCGCCCGAATACCGTCGTAGGCCAGGTACTTCCAGCGCTCGCTGCGCACCATGGTCATGCGGCAGCGGTCGATCGGCTGCCCCAGACGCTCCCGGGCGGGGGCCTGGAAGGCGTAGTCATATTCGGCAATTGCGTACCGCCGCCAGTCGATGGTTTCCCCGTGCAGCAACGGGATCAACGAACGGCCCTCCAGGCGGTGCTCGGCCCCTGGCAGCCCCAACGCCTGTAAAAAGGTGGGCAGCGCATCGATGGTTTCCACCAGCCTCTCATCCACCGAACCCCGGCTCACATCAGCGGCAGAGCGCGGGTCACGCACGATCAGCGGCACCCCCACCGCAGGCTCCAGCAAAAACTCTTTTTCGCCGAGGAAATGGTCGCCCAGAAAGTCACCGTGATCGCTGGTAAACACGATCAGCGTGTCATCCCAACGCCCATTGCCTTGAAGGAAATCGAACAGGCGACCGAGTTGATCGTCCACCTGTTTAATCAACCCCATGTACGTCGGGACCACCGTGAGGCGCACCTCGTCTCGAGAAAAATTCAGGCTCTCTTCATGCTGGCGAAAAGCCTGGTACACCGGGTGATCACTGGCGTTTTGCGGCAGCGGCCGAATCGGCGCCTGCACCTGGGCCGCGCCATACAACGCGTGGTACGGCGCAGGCGCGATATAGGGCCAGTGCGGCTTGATGTAGGACAGGTGCAGGCACCACGGCTGCTCGCCTTGCTCGCTGATGAAATCGATAGCGCGGTCGGTGGTGTAGACCGTTTCCGAGTGCGGCTCGGCCACCCGCGCGGGCAGGGGAGCGTTGCGCATGTGCCAGCCACTGAGCACGTCCCCCGCCTCACCGGCCGCCGCATTGGCCCAGGTGTGCCACGGGTTTTCACCGTCGTAACCGTGCAGGCGCAGGTAATGGGTGTAGGGCGCAGACTCGCGCTTGTCCTCGAACAACGGGCTGTCGGGGAAAATCCCGTCATGCCGGCAATACGCCTCAAACCCCACTTCATTCAGCGGCTGCGCCTGATCGCCGTCGGGGTCGATCTCAAGCCGCTGCAAGGCTTCCAGGTTGGGCGTCGCATGCGTCTTGCCTACCAGCGCCGTACGAATGCCATGGGGCCGCAGGTAATCGCCGAGGGTCAACTCTTCCAACGGCAACGGCACCGCGTTCCACGCCACCTGATGACTGCTCACATAGCGCCCGGTGTAAGCCGACATCCGCGACGGGCCGCAAATGGTGCCTTGGGTGTAGGCCCGACTGAACCGCACCCCGGCGGCAGCCAGGCGGTCGATATTGGGCGTGTGCAGGTGCGGGTGACCGTAGCACGAGAGGTAATCGCGACGCAGTTGGTCGCACATGATGTACAGCACGTTGCGCAGGGGCTGGGGCATGGAGGGAGCACCGGACGGGGAAAATGCGTTTTTCGCCGGTCGGGTGGGGGGCTGGCAAGTGCATTTGGGGAATGGGGTTTATGCAAGGGGTGCATGGGGGCGGTTATAGAGGGTCGGTGCTCATGGGGACGTTGACCTTGGCGCTGATGACGGGGACGTTGGGGGATAAGTAAGGCTTGATAAGAGTGGCGACGGCCTCTTTTTGGTTGCGGTGGCAAAAAAGGTTGAGGCTCCAGTGGGTTTCGTAGCGGTCTCCTTTTAGCGTGACACTGTATTTAAAATTTACCACTTCTCTGTTAGTGGCGATGGCTAACTGTGTGATGTCTGACCATTTAAAAGCGTAGTGATTGAACTGGGTGTGCATTGCCTGATAATTTTTGGAATTCGCCATCGACAGGTACGTTAAACCCATACCGCCTGGGCCTATTAGGAGCCCGAACAAGAACGCAGGGTCAAGAGTGGCAAGGTAAATAAAGAGGATAGCGGTGATCCCGGAAAACCACTTCAGAAAAGTTAACGCACTTTTTGGGAAGTTTTTCCATTTGCAATATTCAACGCCTGACGAGGTGATTCGATAGGCAAAATTGATTCGCTGATGAGTCATGCTTGAAACTATAGACAGGGCGATCACAAAATAAAAAGCACAAGATAATATTCGCCATGGTTGGCTCATGCCTTCGTAGACTGCGTACATTATGAATGCGCCGCCCAGCGTGAGGACGGTCATAAGTGTGAATATGCCGTTGGCTACAAATGTGTTGTAGTTACGTGCGCGAATCGTCCATGCCTGCAGTTCCAGTTCGTCTGTATGCTTCCACTGGAGTTGAGGTGGGAGGTCAAGGAGCTTGCTGAAGTTAAATGCCATTTGACAGCGCCTGCTGCTTTGTGGGGCTTTAATTATCTGCTCGCATATTTTTATGCGCAAATATCGGTCGAGATGTTAAAACTTATTTAATATAATTTCATTTTTAGGAAGTGCTCATGGGGACATTAACTTTAGCCCTGACGAAGGGGACGTCAGTAGGTAAGTAAGACTTTATAATGCGACCGACATTTTCCTTTTGTTTTGTTTTGCAGAAAATATTTTGGTTCCAAGAAACCATACCTTCATCGTACATTGTGTATTTTAGATCAACGACTTCTCTATTGGTTGCAATCGCCAGTTGGGTGAAGTCCTTCCATTCGTAAGCCAGATGGTGGTAGTGGGTATGCATATTTTGATGATTTTTTGAGTTTGCTATTAACAGATAAGTCAGACCCATGCCTCCAGGGCCTATAAGTGCTTCAAATAGCGAGGCGGGATCGACAACAGCTATGAATATAAAAATAATTGCCGTGGCTACTGTCAGCCATTTTAGAATTGCCGGAGAGAATTTAGAGGGTTTTTTCCATTCGCAGCACTCTATTCCCGAAGTTGTAAGGCGATAGGCGAAGTTAATCTTGTGATGGGTTATTGAAATGAGAACAATGTTGGTGATAATAAAAAACGCTAGGGTAAGTAACCCGCTGAACAATGGATCATCATCCATGCTTCGATAAATCAGAATTGAGCCTCCTGATATTAGAGTAAAGCAGGTCCAAAACATTGTATTGGCGATAAAAGTGTTGTAGTTGCGTGCGCGAATTGTCCAGCTGAGCAACGCCGCCTCATGCAAATATTTCCACTGCAGTTGAGTGGGCAGATCGAGAGGCTTATTGTAATTAAACATGGATAGACTCATTAATCAATTGAGTTGGGCACTGCCAATTTCAACAGCACGGTGCTGTTTCTAGCTAGCACGATATCGTTCTCGGCTTCCAACACACTATTAAACGGGGTGTTAACACGATCCGAGTCGGTTGTGGCTCGATCAAATGCGATCCGGAACATATAGCCACGGCCATCATTGCGCTGAAGTACTCCAGCCGGATACTTAATCTCTAATTCAAGAATTGGATTTTGCGTTGAGGTGTTGATCCATACTTGCCACAGTCGCGGCTGCTCACTGTCTAGGTAGGAGAAGTCCGCTGAAACATTTGGCTCTTTTGGGCTGTTAGGAAGCACTCCCAGCGTCTTCGGATCTGCCCAGTTTCCGTTAAGAAACTGATCATAAAATCTATCCTTCACGGATAGTAGTTCATCTTGAGAGAAATGGTGTTTGTTGATCATTGCCGGTTGGAGGATTATTTCTTTCCCGGACAAAGCTGCAGGTACTTGGACTTGTACCCAAAAGCCCAGCCATTTTCTCGGGGTACTGCCACCGCCGGAATACAATACCCTCCCGCTTACGCTTGGGCGTTGTAGTGTTTCCAATAAAGCTTGCATCTGTTTGAGATGTCCCGTATCGCCTAGCCAGTCCGGTATAGCTCCTTGCCCCCAATTACAGTGATAGAGCCATAAACGCAGCCCCTCACGCTTGTAGCGGTTGATAGTCATCGTCAAGCTTAAATAAGCAATACCAAGAAACGCTATAGCAACTGTTATCGGGGTAGACATGATCCAAGCGAAGCCGAGCCAGTAACCGAGGCCCGCCCCGACAGTTTGTACACCAGTAATCACAAACATGCCTAATACAACGACTCTTTTTGCTTTAAGAAACTTTTGTTCTTCTTCACTGGTCGCATTATTTATTTCATCGGATAGTTGCCAGACTTCAAGTCCTGCAGCAACAGCACCTAATGCTGCCCATGTTACAGTTTTTAAAATCAGTCCTTTGGAAGCGGCTGCAAACTTGCTAGCCAGTGCTGCCTCACCTGGGTTTTTTGAAGCAACAGCAGCAGCCCATTGGGCGTATCCAGCACTTGTGAGAGACAAGGTCTGGCGACCCAGCTTCGCCGACATCCCCCCCGCCCGATTCCACGCCGGCCCCACCCACAACGCCGCAATCGCATTCGCCGCATACGCTGCGCTCGACCCCATATTGCGCAGCTCATCCGCCGTGAACCTTCCATCGTTCTGCGCCTGTTTGGCAATGTGGTGGGTGTTCCACACGTTCAGCCCCACCAACAAGGCGGGCAGTGCGCTGCCCAGGTTCTGGTTCATCCAGGCCTTGGTGCGGGTGAGGTATTCGTAGGTGCC
>NZ_JBSVWN010000056.1:0-44259 GCF_054071325.1 Pseudomonas sp. SDO5215_S409
AGGCGCGCCCGGATGCTTACCGCAAGGCCCATGAAAAAGCCTACGACGCGCTCCGGGCAGAGGTCGGCAAGGTCCAAACCACACGAGAGCGGCTGCTCACGTTGCGCTCAGCCACAGCCAGGGAAGTGGACGTTTACGGCAACGCATCGCCCACCGCGCAAGACCTGGCCCGCTGGAAGGCGCACGCTCTTAATACCACCGAGGAACCATTGGCCACAGCCCCGCCCGAGCTTGTCGACAACGACCAGGCCATCGCCGCCATCACCGGGGGGCACGTTATTGGTGCCCCCTATGACTTGGATGTGGATTCGCTGGACTAAGGCATCGACGCCCCAGCCAGGGGAAGTGTGGACTTAAGGCACAAAGATGATCTTGTCCGCGCTGCCCGCGTTCACTTCCTCAAAGCAACTCACGCCGTCTACCAGCGCAACTTCACGCAGGCCGGTCGGCAGCGGCAGCAGCCCGTTATCAAAGAAGCGGCCAAACTGCTCCAGCATCACCGCGCACTGCTCGCAGTTGTAGAGCAACGAGTTGATGCCCACCACCGAGCCACCCTTGCGGTACAGCGCCAGGGCGGGCAGTTGCACAAGCCCGTCCACCGGGGCGGCGATGATGGCGATGCGCCCAAACGCCGCCAACGCGGCCACCGACGCCGGGAGCCAGAAGCCGGTGGTGTCGAAGATCACATCGGCGCCGCCCTTGAACACAGCATTGACTTGAGCGCCCAAATCTTCCGGCGTGCCCAGCACAATCGTTTCAAAACCCGCGGCGCGCAGGACATCGGCTTGTTCCGGGCGGCGCACAGCGGCCAATACCTTGGCGCCGAGAATTTTCGCCAAGGCCAAGGTCGCGCTGCCTACCGCACCATTGGCGCCGATGACCAATAAACGCGTACCTTCTCTGACACCGCTGCGCTCCAGTGCATCCCAGGCGGTGGTGTACGGCACCCCAAGGCTCGCGGCCTGGGCAAAGCTCAGGTGGCTGGGCTTGTGCGCCACGCCCTTGGCAGACACGGTGAGGTATTGGGCGTGGGAGCCGTCGGCGAAAAAGCCCAGGTCGCGCCCGGTGCCCCAGACTTCCTGGCCAAGCCATTCCTGCGGGCCCTCGATCACGACACCGGCAAAGTCGCGGCCGGGGATGCGCGGCAACGTGGTGTACGGAAAACGCCCGAGCACGTTCTTGACGTCACTGGGGTTGAGCCCCGCGGCCTTGACCTGCACCAGGACTTCACCGGCCGCCGGGACGGGGGTGGCGACGTCAACGCACGTCAGGGCAGCGAGATTGCCGGTGGCGGAAAATTGCAGTGCTTTCATGGCCAATATCCTTCGCAAAAGAAACAGGGATTCAGGAAAACCAGTTGCCGATCCACGCCTGGCCCATGGGCCAGAGTTTCTCGCCGAGCAACATGCCCATCAGCCCCACCAGGGCGATGGCAGGCGGCGCCGGTGAGCGGAAGTCCAGGGCCCCGTAAAGCACGCCGACCAGCAGGCCGATGGCCAGGGATATCAGGTAACTCATGGGACGCTCCGCAGCAAAGGTTGAGGCGGGCAGTGTAGGGCGATCAAATCAGAAGCATCGGCCAAGAGCTTCTGATTTTCTGCCAAAGCTCAAACGGGATACTGCGACGGCGCCATCCCCAGCTCGCGGCGAAACATGTCGCTGAAACTGCTCGGTGAATAGCCCAGCGAGCGGGCGATCGCGCTTACCGACTGGCCCTGGATCAACTCCGCCACCGCGGTTGCCAGTTGAACCTGGCGGCGCCACTCGGCAAACCCCATGCCCAGGCTGTTTTGAAACAGCCGGGCCAGGGTGCGCACGCTGGCCCCCGCGGCTTCGGCGTGCTGTTCAAAGGGGATATCCAACGAGGGCGAGGCCATCACCGCCAGGCACGCGTTGGCCAAGCGTCGGTCGGCGTCCTGGGGCAAGGCAATGCGGATCTGCGAGCGGCGGGCGCGGCGCAACTCCAGCAGGGCCAGTCCCACCACGGCCTCGTAATAGGCAGGTTCACCGGCGTCGCCCTGCTCTACCAGCGTCACGATCAGTTCGCGCAGCAAGGCACCCACCTCGATCACCTGCACCTGGCCTTCCAGCGTGGCCGCCAGCGCGGGGCGCAGGTAGATGTTGCGCATCTGCAGGTCCGACACCACACGAATGCCGTGCTCGACGCCCGGCGGCAACCACACCGCACGCTGGGGCGGGACAACCAGGGCTTCCTGCGGCGTCTCGACCCACATCACGCCGCTCATCGCATACAAAAGCTGCCCCCAGTCGTGTTGATGGGGCTCCACATACAGCCCGCGCGGGTACGTGCGGGCCAGGGGCTGTACCGGCACGGCGGGGTCAGTGAGGTCTGGGGGAGCGGCGAGGGCCATACGGGGCGGTTCGATCAAAGTGAACAGCCATGGTAATGACCACTGGCGCAGAAACCGAATGATTTTTTACCGCGGGCGGCGGGGGCCGACGGATCGGCTCCCGCTCGCACAGCGTTTAATGGGCTGACTTGGCGCACTCGCACCCGCTGGTCGAGGCACAGGGTTCACCATGGGCATGGTGCTCCGCGCAGCCTTTGCAGCAGTAGCTCTTGCCGTCTTTCATCACCGCGTTCTTGCCCACCAGGCAGTTGCAATGCGGGCAGGCACAGGTTTGTTGTGTCATGAGCAGACTCCTTTTTCATGGTCGTCCAGGTGTGGCGAGCGCCAACACCCAAGCAATGACTATAGGCAAGGATCGAGCCGGTGCAGGCCCGTCAGTCAGACCGCCTCCCGGTGCGGCGTTTTAACAGCGCCTGGCAAGAAAAAAACGTCTTGTCAGTAGGCTCATTCCGATTTTACGGGCCAGTATTCCCCTGGCATTTTGCATTCCGGCAGACTCCGGCCACTTCCCATTTGGAGAGACGTCATGGATGCCATCTACTACAACGCACGGAATGTAAAATCACGCCCTCAAAAGGCCACTGTCACCGCCAGTCGGTTCATCTTTGATGGCTTACAGAATTTTAGCTACATTTGGCCAAAATTCGGGGAAGACCCTATGACGACCGTACCGCTGGCTGAAGCAAAGAATAACTTGTCAAAACTGGTGGATGAGGCCGCTGCCGGCCACATCATTACCATCGCCAAACATGGCCGCGCCCTCGCCCGGCTTGTGCCCGTGACAAAATTTTCGGGCCCGCGAATCGGCGCCTTGAAAGGCAAACTGGTGGTCCCCGCCGACTTCGATACCCCCCTGCCCGATGACGTGCTGGAGCGCTTCGAGGGCCGGGCATGAGGGTCTTGCTGGATACCCACATCCTGTTGTGGGCATTGAGTGACGACCCCAGGCTGTCCGCCAAAGCCCGCAAAACCATCGAAGACGCCGCCGAGGTCTACGTGAGCGCCGCGACCTTCTGGGAAATGGCGATCAAGGCCGGGCTGGGGAAACTGGAGGTAAGCCTCGACGCTGTTCGGGAGGCTTGCCTGCAAAGCGGTTTCGTCGAACTGCCCGTCACGTCGGAACATGCCATCGCGGTCAAGGACCTGGCACCGCATCACCGGGACCCGTTTGATCGACTCATCGTTGCGACAGCCATCAGCGAACCGATGAAGCTGCTGACCGCCGACCCTCAGGTCGCCCAGTACACACCCCTGGCGATGCTGGCGTAACTCAGACTGCCAACTGCCAGATCAACCAGGCGTTGGCAGCGCTGATCACCACAAATAGCGCCCAGGCCAACAAGCGCGTTGGCAGCCGATTGACGAACGGCCCCATCAGTTGCTTGTCGTCGGTCATACGGATCAACGGGTACAAGGCAAACGGCAACTGCAGGCTGAGCACCACCTGGCTCAGGATAAGCAGCTTGCCGATTGCGTCGTCGCCCATCAGCCATACCCCGAGAAACGCCGGGATCAGCGCCAGGCCACGCGTGATCAGGCGCCGCTGCCAGCAAGGCAGGCGCAGGTTCAGGTAGCCCTCCATGATCACCTGCCCGGCGATGGTGCCGGTGAACGTCGAGCTTTGCCCGGACGCCAGCAAGGCGATGCCAAACAGGATGCTGGCCATGGCCCCGCCCACCAGCGGGTCCAGCAGGTGGTAGGCGTCCTGGATTTCCACCACGTCGGTATGGCCGGTCTGGTGGAACGCCGCAGCGGCCAGTACTAGGATGGCCGCGTTGACCAGCAAGGCCAGCGCCAGGGAACCGATGGTATCGATACGCGCCAGCTTGACGGCGTCCTGGCGGCTGGCCAGGTCCTTGCCCACCAGCCGGGTCTGCACGATGGAAGTGTGCAGGTACAGGTTATGCGGCATCACCGTGGCGCCCAGGATCCCGATGGCCAAGTACAACGGCGCGGCATCGCTGACCGCCGACAACGAGGGGGCAAAGCCTGCGAAGACGTCGGGCCAGTAAGGTTTGATCAGCACCAGCTCGACAAAAAAGCACACGCCAATGGTCGCCACCAACGCCAGCATGATGGCTTCCAAACGCCGGAACCCACGGTTTTGCAGGGCCAGGATCAACAGCGTGTCAAAGGCGGTGATGACAATACCGGTGGTCAGCGACACCCCCAACAACAGGTGGAACGCCAGCGCGCACCCCAGGACCTCGGCCAGGTCGGTGGCGATGATGGAGATTTCCGCCAGCACCCATTGGACAAACGACGCACGTCGGCTGTAGCGCTCACGGCTCAATTGCGCCAGGTCTTTGCCGGTGGCGATCCCCAAACGCGAGCACAAACACTGCACGGCCATGCCCGCAAGGCTGGCCAGCAGCACCACAAACAACAGGCTGTAGCCATAACGCGAACCGGCTTCGATGGCCGTCGCCCAATTGCCCGGGTCCATGTAACCAATGGACACCAATAACCCCGGGCCTGCGAACGCCAGCACCCGCTTGAAAAACGACGCACGGGGATCCACCGCAATGGTGCCGGAGACTTCCGGTGGGCAGAACGGAGCAGTAGCGATTTTTGGCAGGCTGAATTTCACGCGGGGTACCCGGTTTTGAAACAAGACGTGTCGCAGCTTAACAGTCGGACCCAACCGTGCGCATCACCGTCTCCCTGGGCAGATCAAATGCTTCCACCACCTGCACCACCAGGTCCATCTCCTGATTGAGGGCCTCGCGCGCCATGCGCTCGCGAATCACCCCAATCACCAGCACCGCCAGGGTGGTGATCGAATACGCTGGCCCGGAAAATGCCCGAACGCCGCTCACCAGCAGCATCGCCGCGGCCAGCGCCTGCCCCACTACCGGAATGGCCGAGGCCGCGCCGCGCCGCATGATAAACCCTGTGAACCCGGCCAGGGCCGTACCGCTCAAGGCCGTGGCGGCAGACCGCCCCACATCGATACGGTTAAAAAAACCCTGTTCTTTTTGCGCGGCGGCCTGAAGCTCAGCCTCGAAAACCTGCCGGTCAGCCTGGCTCAACTTGTCTTTGTACTGCTCGATCAACCGCTCGGCGACCTGCGTTTCTATGTCCCCCAGCGCCACCTGGCCGATGGGCCGGTCAAACTTGATGCCCACCCGCTGGGCCACATCCTGCGCGATCTGGCGATAACTCACGCCATGCCCGCGCGCCAGGTTCATGAACGTATCACCGCCCATGCGCTGCAACTCAATGGCCAGTTTCACCGGTTCGCGCACCGTGCTATCAATCGCGGCGCTGCGTTTTTGTGCCATCAGGTGCGCAAGAAACTTCAACTCTTGCGGCCGCGCCTGCACCAGCGCCGGGAACAGGTCGGCATCTTCCTCGGCAAAACGCACTTGAGGGCTGCGCTGATCGGCGCGGATCAGGCCCCGACGCTCTTCCAACAAGTCGGTGTATTGCACCACCGTTTTCAACTGCGGCCAGTAGGCGGCATGGTCGAACGTGGCCAGGTGCACGTTGGTCACCCGGCTCTTGAGTGCGGGCGTCACTTCAATCGCGTAGCGGCCGATGCAACGCTCGGTGTCGGGCTTGAGCGCCAGCGCCCAGTCCTTGCTGGAGTGACAGTTGATCACGCGCCCCTTGATCAAGGCCGAAACGTCTTCCCACGGGCTGGAGGTACAGATCGCGCCACCCATCAGTAACACATTGTTCAAGGGCAAGCGGGCCGCCGTCTCGGGGTTGGCCAGCAAGCTCTTGACCAAAATCCGCGCGCCGAGGGAATGGCCCACCAAGTTGATTTGCCGCACCTTGAGCGACTGGCCCTGCAGATAATCGGCCAGCTCTGGCAACAAACTGCGGGCCACTTCGTCCACCCGGGCCTCGACACTTTTGTAGTGATCCAGAAAATAGGCAATCGCCTTGCCCACCCCAACCGTCGCGGCCCCCACGCTGGCGCCGCCGAGCATTGCACCGATCACCTCTTTGAACGGCGCAAACAAGTCCTCCAGAAAATGCCCCGCAGGCCAGAACAACATCAGGTTGGTCGAGCCTTCGATTTGCGCCAGTTGCTGACTGAAACGGCTCAACTGTTGCGGGTTGAAAAATGCCGAATACCCGTGGACATACAGGTTGAGCACATCACCTTGTGGCTCACCGCACGCTAAAAAGGTCGGCTTGGCGGTGTGGTGCATGGCATCCCACTGGTGCTGCATGGGGCAAAGACTCCGGGTGGCAACGGAGGGCGATAGTAACAAAGCCAATGCCGGGAAAATATGACCGGGCCGCTTAATCGATGACGCATACGCAGGCGCACTTCAACAGCAAAGTAGGCGCATTTGAAGCGATCACATCGCGGCGAACAAAAAAACCGCCCTTTCGGGCGGCTCAAGGGACTCGGCTCTGATCAGAAGCCGAGGGAGAAACTGATCGTCATCGCATGGTCCTTGTCGTTGCGTGACACCTGGCCGGAGTAACCCAGGCCCAGTTTGCCGTTCTGGCTGATCTGATAGTCCACACCGGCCTCCAGCACCGCGCTGTCCCGGGCGATCGGAACGCCTTGGGTGCTGAACGAAGCGCCCCCGTTGATAAAGCTCAGGTCGGCATCCGGGTGGGTGTCACCCAAGGCATGACGCCAGCCGATGCTGCCCCGCGGGGTGATTTTCGAGCCGTTGCCCAGGGTCAGGGTCTGGCCTGCACGAATGCCCAGCGTGGAGAAGGTGATGTTCTGATCCGCATCACCGCGCAGTGCCGCCGAGCCGCCTTTTTCCTTGACGGTGTCGCTGTCGTAGTTGACGTAGGCAAGGCCCGCGAACGGCTCCAGTGCCACGCCGCCCGCCTGGAAGGTGTAGCCGACTTCACCGAACACCTGTGCAGTGCGGGCCTTGTAATCGCCTTTCAGGCGTTGGCCCACCGTGCCCACGGCCACGTCGCGTTTGCTTTCGATGTCGTGCCAGGTGTAGGCCACGCCCATGCGGGCGGCGAACGCATCTTGCTGGTAAGCGGTGTAGGCCATCAGGTGGTAGCTGTCGACGTCGGCGCTGGAGCTGCGGCGCTTGGCGTTTAGGTCGCTGCGGGTGTAACCGGCCGCGACACCGGCACGCCAGGCGTCATCCAGTTGCTTGTCGGTGCCCAGCAGGAAACCGCCGAGGTTGCGGTCCAGCTTGGCGGTGTTGCTGTCGCCGCCCAGGTGGCCCCACGTACCGAGCACCCGCATCCAGCCGACCATTTCGCCATGGCAACCGGCGCTGCTCAGGCGATTTTCGCTGGGGGCCAGGCTGTTGCGCGGGTCATCCTCGCGATAGCAACCGGGCTGGCGCAGGCGCTCGTTGACCGCGTCGCGGATGTAGCGCGAGTCTTCGAGCAACGCACTGGCGGTGCTGGCATGGATTTCCCCCGACAGGCTGTCAAACGCGGTGCGGGCCTGGTCGGCGGTGCTGTTGATCAAGGCCGCCTGCACCGCGGCGCCGCCCACGGCCGGGCCGCTGCTCAAGGCATTGGCCACGTTGCGCTGGTTACGGGTGGCCGCCACGCTGGCGAAGCTGTTGCTGTTGCGGCTCACGGCCAGGGCCACCTGGTTGGCGCCATAGTTCAGCGACGTGTTGAGAAACGCCAGGCCGCTCAGGTTGGTGGTGGCAAAGGTGCCATTCACCCCGCCCGAGGCCGTCAACAAGGTGTAGGTGGTCGGGCCGGTATAAGGCGCCAGGTTGACCACGTTCAGGCTGCCGCCCAGGTTGGCCGTCCCCCCGACCGCCAGGGAGCTGGCCACCGACGGGGTGATCACCAGGTTCAAGGCGCCATCGGCGGCGTTGGTGAAGTTGCCCGCCACCGTCAGTTTGCCGCTGTCCGGCGTGACCGAACCGTGGTTGACCAACGAACCCACGCTGCCATTACCCGTCAGGCCCGCGCCATTGGCCACGGTGACCTGCCCACCCAACACGGTGCCCGGGTTGGCCGCATTGCCCACTTGCAACACGCCCTGCTCCACCGCCACCGTGCCGCTGAACGGTTGGTTGCCGGTCAGCAACAACGCGCCGGTGCCTTGCTTGACCAGCGCACCGGTGCCACTCAAGGTGCCGTTGAACGTGCCGTCGCTCGATTGGGCAAAGAGCAGCCGCGCATTGTTTAGGATGGACCCGTGCAAGCTGGTGCTGTTACCCGCCAGCGTACCGCCACTGACGGTGGTGCCGCCCGTGTAGGTATTGGCACCGGTCAGCAGCAAGGTGCCAGCGTCCAGTTTGTTGATACCGCCCGTCCCGACCAAGGGCGCGTCGATCTGGGTGGTGACACCGCTGTTGACCCGAACCACCGCAAGGCTGCCATCCGGCGCGTTGGTAGGGCTCAAGCTGCCCCCCGCACCGGCCGTCAGCGAGTAACCCGCATCAAGAAATTGCAGGCCGGTAAAGCCCTGGTTGCCCACCACGGTCACCGTACCGCCCTGCCCGCCGAACACGGCGAACTGGTTGTTCGACGCCTGGCCTTGAGTGCCGGTGGGGTCGGTCCAGTTGGTGCCCGGGCCCCACGTGCCGCTGCCGCCGGTGATGGTGCCACCGGGGTTGGTGGTGCCGCCATTCCAGAACTGGATTTGCCCTGGCGTGGTTTGCACCACCAGGTTCAACTGGTTGGCCAGGGACGTTTGCAGCGTGGCGTTACCCAGGCCGGTGGGCAGCGTGCCCAAGCTCAGGCCGTTGTCGGTCAGTGCGCCGCCGTAGCGGAACAGTTGATACACCCCGAGGCCAAAGCCCCCGGCATCAGTCACGTTGAGCGTACCGTCGAGGGTCAGGTTGCCCGCAACGTTCACCGCCGTGGTGGACGCCCCGGGCGCACCGAGGCTGAAGTCCAGAAGCGTGCCCGAAGACAGGATCAGCGAACCGACCGACAACGGCGTCGCGGCCCCGGCCTTCAAGGTCGAGCCATTGGCCAGGGTCACCGCCCCGCCCAGCGAGCCGCTGCCGCCCAGTGTGGCGCCGCTGGCGACTTGCACCCCTGCACTGTTCAAGGTGCCGTCGACCAGCAGGCTGCCCGCCGTCACGTTGGTGTTACCCGTGAAGGTGTTGTTGCCGGTAAGCAGCAACGCGCCGCTGCCGGTTTTATTCAACACACCTGCGCCGGTGAGGTTGCCGGTGTACGTGCCGTCGGCGCCTTGCTCGAAGGTCAGCGTCGCGTTGTTGGTGATTGCACCTTGCAGGCTGTTGGTGTTGCCGGTGGTGGTGCCCGCGTTGAGCGTCGTACCGCCGGTGTAGGTATTGGCACCGGTCAGCAACAGCGCACCGGTGCCGTTTTTCAGCAGGCTGCCATTGCCACTGACCACGCCGTTGAGCGCCAGATCGTGGCTGCCTCCCAGGGTCAGCGCGCCGCCCAGGTTGATGGCGTTGGTCAGTTGCAGGTTGCTGCTGCCGTCCAGCGATGCCGCGCCGCCGACCGTCAACCCGCCCGTCCCCAGCGCCCCATTGTTGCCCAGCACCAGTTGGCCAGCGTTCAGGCCGGTGCCGCCGGTGTAGGTATTGGCGCCGTTGAGGGTCAATGTGGACGCGCCGTTTTTCACCAGGCTGCCGTTGCCGCTCACGATGCCATCGAGGGTCAGGGCATTGCTGCCGCCCACGGCCAGCGCGCCGTTGAGCAGCGCATTGTTGGCCAGGGTAACGGCGGTGTTGCTGTCCAGCGTGGTGCCGTTGGCGGCCGTCAATACGCCGGTGCCCAACGCGCTGTTGTTGCCCACCACCAGCGTGCCGCCGTTGAGCGCAGTCCCACCGATGTAGCCATTGGCGCCGTTGAGCACCAAGGTGCCGGTGTCGAGCTTGGCCAGGGTGCCAGCGCCGTTGAGGGTCACCCCCAGGGTGGCGGTGGCGTTCGGATCGACACGCACGGCGGTGTTACCGGTGCTGCCATTGACCAGCGTCAGCGAGCCGCCCATCCCGGAGCCCAGGGTGTAGCCGTCGGTGACGAACTGCAGGCCGGTGATGGCTTGCGCCCCGTCCACCGTCACCGTGCCCGCCGCGCCTTGGAACACCGCGAAGCTGTTGTTCCAGGCCTGGTTGAGGGTGCCGTCCACATTGGTCCAGTTCGGGGTGCCTGTGCCCCAGGTGCCATTACCGCCTTCGATGGCGCCATTGCCGATCAGGCTGGCGCCGTCCCAGAACAGCACGGTGGTATTGGGCGCAGTGACCAGCAGGTTGACTTTATTGGTGATGGCGGTCTGCACTTGCACATCGCCCGGGACCACGCTGCCGGGCAGCGTGCCCACGGTCAGGCCGTTATCGGTCAGCGCGCCCGCGTAATTGATGATGTTGTAGACGCCGCTGCCAAAACCACCGATGTCGGTGATGTTCACGTTACCGTCCAGGGTGAGGTTGCCGCCGACATTCAGCAGGCCGGTGCCGCCCCCGAGCACGGGAGCGCCGAGGCCCACGTCCAGGTTGGCATTGGCGCCGAGCACCAGCGAACCCACCGACAAGGTGCTGCCGGTCGACAAGCCGATATGGCCGCCATCCGCCACCGTCACGGCACCGCCCAGCGAGCCGGTGCCGGTCAGGGTCGCGCCGTTGTTGACCGCCACCGTGGCGCTGGCCAGGCTGCCGCTGACATTCAAGGTGCCGCCGTTGACAGTGGCCGCGCCGGTCATGCCATTGGTGCCGGTGAGGTTGAGCACGCCGGTGCCGTTTTTGTCCAGGTTACCGGCGCCGTTCAACGCGCCGCCAAAGGTGTTGCCCAGGTTACTGCCGCCCACCGCCAGGGTGCTGCCGCCTGCGACCTGAACCGTGCCGTTACCGGCCAGGGTATTGAGGCTGGCGTTGCCGCCCAGGTTGAGCGAAGCGCCACTGCCCACGGTGACGCCGGAGGTATTGCCCAGGGCGCCGTTGCCGACGGTGGTGAGGCTGCCCGCCAACAGGCTCACAGGCCCGGTGAAGGTGTTGGGGCCACTGAGGGTCAAATCTGCCGCACCGTTCTTGATCAGCGCGGCGTTGCCCGCCAGTACACCGGCCAGGGTCAGGTTGTTGTTGCCCGCCAGGGTGAGGTCGCCATTGAGGTTGACGTTGTTGGCCAACACCAGCGGGGCACTGTTGTCCAGCGTGGCCGCGCCCGCCAGGGTGAGTGCGCCAAAACCCAGCGCCCCGGCATTGCCGACAGTGAGCGTGCCCGCGTTGACGGTGGTGCCGCCGCTGAAGGTATTGGCGCCATTGAGCGTCAGGTTGGCCGCGCCATTCTTGACCAGACTACCGGTGCCACTCACCACGCCGCCGAGGGTCAGGCCGTTGCTGCCGACCACGGTCAAGTTGCCATTGAGCGTGGTGTTATTGGCCAGGGTCACGGCACTGTTGCTGTTCAGCGCCGCCGGGCCGTTGACCACCAGCGCCCCGATGCCCAGGGCACTGCCGTTGCCCACGGTCAAGGTGCCTGCATTGAGTTGCGTGTTGCCAAGGTAAGCGTTGGCGCCGTTAAGCGTCAGGTTGCCCACCCCGCTTTTGGTCAGGCCGCCCGCCCCGGTCACCAGCCCGTTGAGGGTCAGGTCGTTGCTGCCAAGAAGGCCCAGGTTGCCCGCCACGCTCAGGTTATTGGCCAGGATCACGGTCGTGCTGGTATCCAGTGTGGTGCCTGCCGCCGTGTTAAGGGCGCCCGCGCCCAGCGCAGTGTTGGACGCCAGGATCAGCCCGCCTGCGTTCAGCGCCGTCGGCCCAACGTAGGTATTGGCGCCGCTCAGGGTCAGGGTGGCGATGCCATTTTTGATCAGGCTGCCCGCCCCCGCTACCGTGCCAGCCAGGGTCAGCGCGTTGCTGCCACCAATGGTCACTGCGCCGGTGAGGTTCACATTATTGCCAAGGTTGACGGCTGAGTTGCTGTCCAGCGTAGTGCCCGCCGATGCGGTCAAGGCGCCAGTGCCCAACGCGCTGTTGTTGCCCACGATCAGCGTACCGCCCTGCAACTGCGTGCCGCCGGTGTAGGTGTTGGTGCCGTTGAGCACCAGGGTGCCCGTGTCGAGCTTGGCCAGGGTGCCGCCGCCGTTGACGTTCACGCCCAGGGTGGCCGTGGCGTTGGGGTCGACCCGTACGGACGTCGTGCCGCCCACGCCGTTGAACAGGGTCAGGGCCCCTGCCGCACCGTCGACCACGTTGTAGCCATCGGTGACAAATTGCAGGCCGGTGACCGCCTGCGCGCCATCCACGCTGACGGTGCCAGCGGTGCCTTGGAACACCGCAAAACTGTTGGCGTTCCAGGCGGTGTTGGTCAGACCGTCAACACTGGTCCAGTTGGTGCCGCCCGCATTCCAGGTGCCGCTGCCGCCGTTGACCGTGCCATCTGGCGCCAACTGGCTGCCGTCCCAGAACTGCACGTTGGAGCTGCCATTGACCAGCAGGTTGACTTGGTTGAGCACGCTGGTTTGCAGGGTCAGGTCGCCCAGGGCCACGCTGCCTGGAATCAGGCCAAAAGCCAGGCCGTTGTTGGTCAGGGCGCCGGTGTAGTCAATCAGGCGATAGACGCCCGTGCCGAAACCGCCGATGTCGCTGACATTCAGCGTGCCGTCCAGGGTCAGGTTGCCGCCGACGTTGATCAGCGCAGTGGTGCCGGTGGACGGTGCGCCCAGGCCCACGTCCAGGTTTGAATTGGCCCCCAGCACCAGCGAGTTCATCGACAGCACACTGCCGGAATTGACCGCCAGGTGGCCGCCATCGGCCACCGTGACGGCCCCCAGCAACGTGCCGGTGCCGCCCAGGGTTGCGCCGCTGCTCACCCCGACCGTGGCGCTGGCCAGCGAGCCGTCGACGTTCAACCGCCCGGCGCTGACCTGGGTGTTGCCGGTCAAGCCGCTGGTGCCGCCCAGCGTGAGTGTACCGGTGCCGACCTTGTTCAATTCACCGGCACCGCTCAGCGCGCCGCCAAAGGTGCTGGAAAGGTTGCCGCCGCCCAGGCTCAGCGTGCTGCCAGCGCCGAGCACGGCGGTGCCCGCGCCGGTCAGGGTGCCCACACTGGTGGAGTTGCCCAGGTTAAGAAAGGTGCCGCCCGCCAGGTTGACGCCCGCATTGTTGCCCAGTGCCGAACCACCCACGGTGGTCAGGCTGCCCGCCTGCACATCAAACGAGCCGCTGAAGGTGTTGGTGCCCGACAGCGTGAGGTCGCCAGTGCCGGTTTTGATCAGGCGGCCCGTACCATCGACGATGCCCGCCAGGGTCAGGTTGCTGACGCCACCCGCCGTCAGGCTTGCGTTAAGGTTCAACGCGTTGCCCAGTGCCATCGGTGCGCTGTTGACCAGGGTGGACGCGCCGCCGACGGTCAAGGCGCCGCCGCCCAGCGCGGTGGCTGTACCCAGGGTGAGCGTGCCCGCATTGAGTTGCGTGCCGCCCTGGTAGGTGTTGAGGCCGCCCAGGGTCAGGTTGGCCGCGCCCGTTTTGATCAGTGCGCCCGTACCGCTGATCACGCCGCCCAGGGTCAGGTCGTTGTCGCCCGCAGCCGTCAGGTTGGCGTTGAGCACCACATTGTTGCCGACGCTCAAAATGGTGTTGTTGCCCAGCGTCGCAGCGCCGCCGACGGTGAGGTTGCCTGTCCCCAGCGCCGCGCTATTGCCCAGGGTCAAGGTGCCTGCGTTCAGCGTCGTACCGCTGAGATAGCCGTTGGCGCCATTGAGCGTCAGGTTGGCCGCGCCGTTTTTGGTCAGGCTGCCAGCGCCATTGAGCACGCCGCCGAGCGTCAGGTCGGCGCTGCCACCGATACCCAGGCTACCCGCCAGGTTAATCGCGTTGGTCACGCTGACTGCGGTGTTGGCGTCCAGTGTGGTGCCAGCCGCGGCATTCAACGGGCCGCTGCCCAGCGCCGTGTTGGCGGCCAGGATCAGCCCGCCAGCGTTCAGGGCCACCGGGCCGATAAAGCTGTTGTTGCCACCCAGTGTCAGGGTGCCGGTGCCGGTTTTGATCAAGCCACCGGTGCCGCTGATGACGCCGTTCAGGCTCAGGGCATTGTTGCCGCCGGTGGTCAGGTTGCCGTTGAGGAGTACGTCGTTGCCCAGCGTGACCGCCGTGTTGCTGGTCAGTGTCGTGCCAGCGGCGGCGGTCAACAGGCCAGTGCCCAAGGCGCTGTTGCTGCCCACCACCACTGCGCCGCCGTTGAGCAATGTGCCGCCGGTGTAGGTGTTGGCGCCGCTGAGTACCAGGGTGCCGGTGTCGAGTTTGTTCAGCGTGCCCGTGCCGTCGATCCCTACGCCAATGGACGCCGTGGCGCCCGGGTCGACACGGATGGCGGTGTTGCCCGTGGCGCCGTTGACGGCGGTCAACTGGCCGCCTGCGCCGTTGACCAGGTTGTAGCCATCGGTGACGAACTGCAGGCCGGTAAACGCTTGCGGGCCAACCACGGTGACGGTGCCCGCCGCGCCTTGGAACACCGCGAAGTCACTGGCCCACGTCTGGTTGAGGGTCCCGTCGACGTTGGTCCAGTTGGTGTTGGCGCTGCTCCAGGTGCCGGTGCCGCCATCCACCGTGCCGTTGGGAATGACTTGGCTGCCGTCCCAGAAACGCACATTGGAGTTAGGCGACGCCACCAGCAGGTTGACTTGGGCGCCAATGGAGGTCTGCACCACCAGATCGCCCAAGGCGTAGCCCAGCGGAGCCGTCGTGACGTTCAGGCCCAGGTCGGTCAGGCTGCCGGTGTAGTCCATCAGGCGATACACGCCCACCCCAAACCCGCCCGCGTCCGTGACGTTCAGGTTACCGGCGAGGGTCAGGTTGCCGTTCACATTGACCAACGACGTGGTCGAGGGCGCGCCGAGCGCCACGTCCAGGTTCGCGCCACTGCTCATGACCAGCCCGTTGGTGGACAACGTCGTGCCGCTGCTCAGAAGCAGGTGGCCGCCATTGTTGACGTTCAGCGTGCCCAGCAACGCGCCGCTGCCGGTCAGCGTCCCGCCGTTGTTGACATCCACCAGCGCGCTGGCCAGGGAGCCGCTGAGGTTCAGGGTGCCCGCATTGATCGCGGTGTTGCCAGTCAGGCCATTGATCCCGGTGAGGTTCAGCGCCCCGGTGCCCGTTTTGATCAGGCCACCCGTACCGCTCAGGCTGCCACCAAAGGTGCTGCTGGCGTTGACGCCACCGACGGTCAGGTTTGTCCCCGCACCCACCTGCACGTTACCGTTGCCAGCGAGGGTATCGAGGCTGGAGTTGAACCCCAGATTGAGGCTTGCTCCCGCACCGACATTGGCGCCGGAGGTGTTGCCCAGTGCCCCTGCGCTCAGGGTGGTGACGCTGCCGGACAAGATATCCACCGCGCCAGTAAAGGTGTTGGCCCCGCTCAAGGCCAGATCACTCAGCCCGTTCTTGACCAGGCCACCGCTACCGCTGATGACGCCGCCCAGCGTGAGGTTGTTATTACCTGCCACGCCCAGGTCCGCGTTCAGCACAATCGCATTGCCCAGGGTAAACGGGCCACCCGTGTCCAGTGTCGCCGCACCGCCGACCGTCAACGCGCCGCTGCCCATGGCCCCTGCGTTACCCAGGGTCAAGGTGCCCGCATTCAGTTGCGTGCCACCCTGGAAGGTATTGGTGCCATTGAGGGTCAGGTTGGCCGCGCCGTTCTTGACCAAACCACCAACGCCTGCCACCACGCCGCCCAAGGTCAAGGCGTTGGTGCCGTCAATCGTCAGGTTGCCGCCCAGGTTAACGTTATTGCCCAGGCTGGCCGCCGTGCTGGCACCGAGCGTGGTGCCGCCTGCGGCGTTCAGCACACCGGTGCCCAGCGCGGTGTTGGAACCCACGATCAATGAACCGGCATTCAGTGCCGTAGGGCCGGTATAGGTGTTGAGGCCGGTGAGCGTGAGGCTGGAGGGACCGTTTTTGATCAAGCCGCTGGCACCGCTGATAACGCCGCCCAGCCCAAGACTGTTGGTGCCCGCCAACGTCAGGTTGGCGTCCAGCGTCACGTTATTGCCCAGGACAATGCCTGCCGTGTTGTCCAGGTTCGCGGCGCCGCTGACCGTCAGGGCACCGCTGCCCAGCGCGCCATTATTGCCCACAGTCAAGGTGCCGCCATTGAGCACGGTGCCTGCCAGGAACGTGTTGGCACCGCTGAGCACCAACTCGGCAGCGCCGTTCTTGGTCAGGCCGCCATTGCCGCTGATCACGCCGCCGAGGGCCAGCCGATTGCTGCCGCCCACGTTCAGATTACCGGCCAGGCTGATGGCATTGCCCACGGATACATTTGCCGTGGCGTCGAGCGTGGTGTTGGCCGCTGCATTCAACGTGCCCAGGCCCAACGCGGTGTTACTGCCCAGGAGCAGCGAGCCTGCGTTGAGGGCGGTGTTGCCAAGGTAAGCATTGGGGCCGCTCAGGGTCAGCGTGGCCGCGCCGTTCTTGGTCAGGCCGCCGACGCCGCTGACGATCCCGCCCAGCGTCAGGGCCTGGCTGCCGCCAATGTTCAGGTTGCCCGCCACGTTGACGGCATTGCCCAAAACCGTTGCAGCCGAAGTGTCCAGCGTCGTGTTGGCAGCCGCGTTCAGGGCGCCGGTCCCCAACGCGGTATTGCCGCCCACCACCAGGGTGCCGGCGTTCAGCGCGGTGGTGCCGGTGCGGGTGTTATTGCCGAGGAGGGTCAGGGTGGCTGCACCGTTCTTGATCAAGCTGCCCGTGCCCGACAGCACACCGCCGAGGGTCAGCGGATTGGCACCGCTGATGCTCAGGTCGGCGCCCAACGTCACATTATTGGCAAGCGTGGTCGCCCCGCTGACATCCAGGCTCGAAGCGCCCGTCACGTTCAGGCTACCTGCGCCCAGTGCATTTGCATTGCCCAGCACCAACGCACCGGCACCCAGGTTGATCGTACCGCTGTAGCCGGTATTCACACCATTGAGGGTCAAGGTGCCCGTACCGCTCTTGATCAGGTTGGCCGTGCCGGAAACGAGGCCGCCCAAGGTCAATGACCCGCCGATATCAGTGGTCAGGTCGGCACCCAGGCTAATCGGGTTAACGAGGCTGACCGTGCCGGGCGCCTGTAACGTACTGGCCCCGGTGACATTCACCGCACCGCTGCTCAGTGCAAGGTTGTTGCCGACCTGCAGCGTGCCGCCCGCCAGCGTCGTGGCGCCGGCAAAGGTGTTGGCGCCGTTGAGAATAAGTTGACCGGTGCCGATCTTGTTCAGCCCTCCAATGCCCGAGAGCACACCCCCCAGGGTCAGGCCGTTGGCGCCCTGGATGGTCAGGCCGTTGGTGCCCAGGGTCATGAGGTTGCTCAGGGTCAAACCGTTGGCCGTCGACTGCAGCGTACCGCCGTTGGAGGTCAGCACCCCAGTGCCAAAGGTCGCGCTGTTATCAAACAGCGCGACACTGCCATTGTTCAACGTGGTCGAGCCGCTGACCACAGGCCCTTGCAAGGTCCAGGTGCCGCTGTTGACGGTCAGGTTGTTGAAGTTGACGTAGTTGGCACTCGAGACGGTGCCAGACCCTGCGGCGCCACCTCCGACACCCGCGGTGTTTTGCAGGATCAAGGCGTTGACGCCGCCCGCGCCGCCGTCGATCTGGCCGGTGGGGGCAAAGGTCAGGTTAACGCCGATCAAACCGCCCACGCTAATCCCCACGCCGCCGCCACTGGCCACACTGGAGCCGGTCACAGCGGTAAAGGTGTTGGTGCTGGCCGCGCCCATCGACAAGCCGCCCGTAATGGACCCGGCGTTGGTGAATTGGTTGCCGCCTGCGGACGCCTCAAATGCCATCCGGCCAATGATTTCGGCACCGCTGGCGTTGGTCATATTGACCTGGGAGCCCCCGCGCACGGCCACCACCAGGGCATCGGCGCCCAACAGGCTCAAGCCCAGTAACGGCGAGGAGCCGATGCTCCCGTTGTTGACGATGGTGGTCGTGCCGGTGGTGCCGTTATTGATGCTCAGCGCCATGCCGCTGAGCGAGCCCAGGCCGATCCCCAAAACCCCTGACGTGCCTTTGAGCACGCCGGTGACGGCGTTGGTGACATTCACCACGCCTGAAGCGCCGCTGCCAATCACCACGCCATTACTCAAGGCGGTGACCAGCGCGATGATGGACGGGTCAACGGTACCGGCGTTATTGAAGGTGATGTTATTGCCGGTCAAGCTAATGGCTGTGCCTGCCAGCAACGTGTTGTAGGTAGCGCCCGCCCCCACGTTAACCGTCAAGCCATTGACTGCACTGCTGAACGTATTGACCAGCCCGATGCCGGCGGTCCCGGAACAGGTGACGACCGCGCCTACCGTCGGAAAGACAGGCGTACAGGCCGCCTCGGCCTGCGGGCTCGCCAGGCCGACCAACAGCCCCGCCACCCCCAGGCGGATCGCAAGATAAAGAGGAGAAACCCGAGGTGTAGCGGCAGTAGCAAGTCTTCTTCCCACGTTCAACTCCTTCGTGGTTCAAGCCTTTCGTCCGTGAATGCGCAGAAGCTCAAGTGACAGATCCAACACGCATCGAATTCGAAATACCTGACCGTGGCGACAACAGATTCTGTTTGTCAAAACGGTAGTAGACCGATTCAAAGGCTATTGAAATAAATGGTATTAATACTTTCGTTATGGGTCCGTAGGAATTAGATGACAGCCCCTACCCGCTGGGTTCCGGGGTATCGCCCCACGCAAAAATTCAGATTCCCGGACGTTAAAAGACGCTCTAATGGCGCCTTGTCGATTTGAAGAAAGACCTGGAGTAAGCAATGCCCCATGAAGGCAACCTCTTAGAAGCCGCGGTGGTTTTCCTGCTCGCGGCCGTGCTCACCGTTCCCTTGGCCAAGCGCCTGCAACTGGGCGCCGTCTTGGGCTATCTGCTGGCTGGCGTGATCATCGGCCCGTCGGTGCTGGGCCTGGTGGGCAACCCGCAAAGTGTCAGCCAGTTTTCCGAACTGGGCGTGGTGCTGCTGCTGTTCATCATCGGCCTGGAGCTGTCGCCCAAGCGTTTGTGGGTGATGCGCAAAGCCGTGTTTGGCGTTGGGCTGGCGCAGGTGTTGCTCACCGCCGTGGTGATGGGCGCGGTGGCGTTCTGGGCATTTGGCCAGGCGTGGAACGGCGCGATCGTGCTCGGGCTGGGCCTGGCGCTCTCGTCCACGGCGTTCGGCCTGCAAAGCCTGGCCGAGCGCAAGGAACTGAACCAGCCGCATGGCCGCCTGGCCTTTGCCATTTTGCTGTTCCAGGACATTGCGGCGATCCCGTTGATCGCCCTGGTGCCCCTGCTCGCGGGCAGCGATCACCCCACCACCGAAGCCCAGGGTTGGCATCACGGGTTGCAGGTGTTGGCCAGCATCGCCGTGGTGATCATCGGCGGGCGCTACCTGTTGCGCCCGGTGTTTCGCGTGGTGGCCAAGACCGGCCTGCGCGAGGTGTCCACCGCCACCGCCTTGCTGGTGGTGATCGGCACCGCCTGGCTGATGGAACTGGTGGGCGTGTCCATGGCCCTCGGCGCGTTCCTGGCCGGCCTGCTGCTGGCCGACTCCGAATACCGCCACGAATTGGAGTCGCAGATCGAACCGTTCAAGGGCCTGCTGTTGGGGCTGTTTTTTATCAGCGTGGGCATGGGCGCTAACCTCAGCCTGCTGTTCAGCTCGCCCCTGGCCGTGCTGGGCCTGACCTTGTTGCTGATCGCCATCAAGCTGCCGCTGCTGTACAGCGTCGGTCGCCTGGTGGGTGACCTGAACCGCGAGAGTGCCCTGCGCCTGGGCGTGGTGTTGGCGGCCGGGGGCGAGTTCGCGTTTGTGGTGTTCAAGATCGGTCGCGACCAGGGCCTGTTCGAGCCCCACCTGTACGACATCCTGGTACTGACCATCACCCTGTCCATGGCCGTCACCCCGCTGCTGCTGTTGCTCTGCCCGAAACTGTTCCGGCCCAAGGCCAAGCCGGTGGACGTGCCCGAGGAATACCGCGCTATCGAAAGCGACGCGCCACGCGTGGTGATCGCGGGCATGGGCCGCATGGGGCAGATTGTTGCGCGGATCCTGCGGGCGCAAAACATCTCGTTCATCGCCCTGGACACGTCGGTGGAAACCATCGAGTTGACCCGCAGCTTTGGCGGCATGCCGGTGTTCTACGGCGACCCCCGCCGCCCGGAGATCCTGCACGCGGCCAAGGTGGACCAGGCCGAGTTCTTTGTCATCGCCATGGACGATCCCGAGATCAACATCAAGACCGCCGAACTGGTGCGCAACCTCTACCCGCACATGAAGATCATCGCCCGCGCCCGCAACCGCCAGCACGTGCATCGCCTGGTCGACCTGGACGCCTCGCCCGTGCGGGAAACCTTCTACTCCAGCCTGGAAATGAGCCGCCGCACCCTGTTGGGGCTGGGGCTGACGCAAACCCAGGCCGATGCGCGCATCAACCGCTTCAAGGCCCATGACCTGCAACTGCTGGCCGCTCAACATGCCGTGTATGACGACGCCGCCAAAGTGATGCAAACCGCCCAGGAATCCCGGGCGGAATTGGCGCGATTATTTGAGATGGATCGGCTCGAGGAGGAGTCCGACAAGGTGTAAGGATCCACATGAACGAAATTGCGAAATTTCTGACAGAATGTCGCGCAATTTCGTTCATCCCTGGAGTGCTTCATGGCCACCCTCAGCAAATCCGCCGCCCTCTTGGCCCTGGCCCTGTTCGTGGGGTTGGGCGCGAGCCCCTCCTTCGCCGCCAAAAAAGCCGTGGCGCAAAAGACTGATACCCAGACCGTGTCCACCCTGGACGGCAAGTTCACCTTTGCCCTGCCCACGGCCTACGTAGGCGACACCTTGCCTACCGGCAGCGAAGCGGATGGCACCGCCTACACCAGCGGCACCTTGTATGCCAACTCGACGACCAAAAGTGTGGTCATCGTCGCCGAAACCGTGCGCAAAGACGCCAGCATCCAGAACAACGACACCGCGTTCCTGGACGGCGCCGCCAATGACTTCGTCAAGAGCCAGAGCGCCGCGTTGCCCGACTTCAAAAAGCAGGGCGAGAAGAAACTGACGGTCAAAGGCATCGGCGTGCGCCAGGTTGACAGCACGGCCACCCAGGGCGGCGGCAAGACCTTGAACTCGACGTTTCTTGCCGGTGCAGGCCAGCACATGCTGGTGATCCAGGCCATCTCCCGGGCGGACGATGTGAAGGGCCACGAAGCGCTGGTCAAACAGATCACCGGCGGCCAGTGACCCCACCGCAGGGCTTTAGTGCAGGCTGTTTTCCAGCCAGTGCTTGAGGTCCTGCACTTCGGCCTCGCCAACCGTATGAATCATGCCCGGATACCCGTGGAATTCAGGCGTGAGGCCGATCCCCTGCAGTACCTCATTGGCCCGCGTTGCCGACGCATAGGGCAACGCCTGGTCCAGCGTGCCGTGGCCAATAAAGATCGCCAGCGTGTCCAGTCGCTTGTCGGGCTTGAGCTGCCCTTTGAGCACGGACAATACGCTGCCGCTCAAGGCCGCGATCCCGCGCAGTTGCTCAGGCTGTCGCAAGCCCACTTCATACGACATGATCGCGCCCTGGCTGAACCCCACCAGGAACACCCGGTCACTGTGCGTGTGGTATTTGGCGGTGGCTTGGCGCACAAAGTCTTCGATCAGGCGGGCACTGCGCTGCAAGTCGGCGGTTTGGCCGTCGTACTCACCGTCACCGGGGGTTTTGGCAAACCAGCGGTAGCCGTCGGCGTCCACCGGCATGGGCGCGCGCACCGACAGGTAGGTCCAGGTGGACGGCAGCCGGTCCTTGAGGCCAAACAGGTCTTCTTCGTTGCTGCCAAACCCGTGCAGGAAAATCACCAGCGGTTCGTTGCGCGCATCAGGCTGGGTCTGCTCCAGGTACAGCAGCGGCAGGTCGTTGTGCAACACCGGGTCGGCATGGGCGGCGCCCGCCAACAGCGCGAGGCTTAGGGCAATCAGTTTGAGCATGGGCATTGACCTCTAGGGTTTGCGCAGTAAGTACGTGTCCATGATCCAGCCATTGGCCTGGCGCGCCGCCTTGCGCACCCGTTCGATTTCGTCGGCAACCTGCCCCACCTTGCCGCTGATGAGAATTTCGTCCGGCGTGCCCAGGTAGGCGCCCCAATAGATGTCCCTGTCTTGATCGGCCAGGGTGCGGTAGGAATCTTCGGCGTCCAACATGACCACCAGGGTGTCGGCATCGCTGACCTGCCCCGCGGCCAGGCGGCGCCCGGTGGTGATCTCGACGGAGCGGCCGATGCGGTTCAACGCCACTTTGTGCTGCGCCGCCAGCGCCTGGACGCTGGTGATCCCGGGGATGACGTCAAACTCGAACGCACAGCCGCCACCCGCCAGAATCGCCTGCAGAATGCGGATGGTGCTGTCGTACAACGCAGGGTCGCCCCAGGCCAGGAAAGCGCCCGTTTCGCCGTCGGCCATTTCTTCGTTGATCATGCGCTCGAAGGTGTGTTGCTTGTCGCGGTTGAGGTCTTGCACGGCGGTGGTGTAGTCGATGTCTCCCCGCACGCGCTCGGGGCACTCGGCCTCGACGAAGCGGTACGGGTGATCGGCGCTGATGTAGGTCTGGCAGATCTCCCGGCGCAGGTCGATCAGCTTGTCTTTGCTCTGGCCCTTGTCCATCAGAAAAAACACGTCGGTGCGGTTGAGCGCCTTGACCGCCTGCATCGTGATGTAGTCGGGGTTGCCGGCGCCAATGCCGATGATCAGGATGCGCTTCATGGGGATGCTCTCTGTGCGGGGCGCGGATTTTGCCATGTTCGGCGGCTCAGGCGTGAGTTTCCAGGCGCAGGCGCCATGCGTGGTGGTAACGCAGCTCGGTCGAAGACAGCGGCTCCACATCGATCAGGTAGAACATCGAGAGCGGAAACTTCATGACGTACAGCAGGGCCGCGCGAATCACGAACGGGTGCGTCACCGCCACCACGTGCCCGGGCTGTGTTTGGAGGGTGTGCATCCAGCGCCCTACCCGCTCGCAGATCTCATCGACCGACTCGCCGCCGTGGGGCGCGCTGCTCGGGTCCGTCAACCAGGTGTGCAGTTGCAGTGGGTCCACGTCGCTGAGGGCCTGGCCCTGCCATTCGCCAAAATCACCGTCGCGCAGCGCCGGCTCCATGACCGCCGTGGTGGCGAACAACGTCGCGGTCTGGCGGGTGCGCGCTTCGGGCCCGCACAGCAGGCGCGGGTCTTTCTTGAAACGCGCGGCCTGTGACAACGGTGCGTTTTCCCAGTCCATCAACACCGACTCGTCCGCCGGAAACCGTCCGCGCTTTTGATACGGGGTCAGCGCATGGCAAATCAGTGTCAATCGGGTGCCTTGCATGCATTTAACTCCGCGTTCGGGGCCCAGTCAGCGTAGACTGGTGAAGTTGTTTCAACATGTTACAACGCAAATGAAAACAGGAAGCCGGTTCAACGCCGGCGCGGTCGCGCCACTGTAGGGGGCCTTACAGCCTTAAGCCAGACCCTGTTTTCATCACCTTGGCTATTCCATTTCGGGACGCGTTATCCCTGGAGGTTCTCATGGCTTACACCGCTGCAACCGACTCCGATCTTTCTTTGCCCACGATTCCCCTGGGCGAGATCCTGCCCTGGGCCATTTTTGGCGGCCTGCTGTTGCTGCTGGCGATTTACTTCGTCGGTGCCGAACAAGGCGCCACTGCGGTATTCAAGGGCATGTATGTGCATGAGTTCGTGCACGACGGCCGCCACCTGCTGGGTTTCCCCTGCCATTGATCGGAGCGTGACGACATGACAGGGCATTTACTCGTTCGCGGGATGCTGGTGGGCTTGCTGGCCGGGATCCTGGCCTTTGGGTTTGCCAAGACGTTTGGCGAGCCGCAGATCGACAAGGCGATTGCCTTTGAAGATCAGATGGCGCAGATGCACGGCGATGCGCCGGAAGAAGAGCTGGTGAGCCGCGAAGTGCAAAGCACCTTCGGCCTGTTTACCGGCGTGGTGGTGTACAGCGTGTCGCTGGGCGGCATTTTTGCCCTGGTCTTCGCCTATGCGCTGGGCCGCATCGGCAAGGTCGGCCCGCGTGGCCTGGCCGCGCTCTTGGCACTGGCGGCATTTGTGACGCTGATTGTGGTGCCAGGCCTCAAGTACCCGGCCAACCCGCCTTCGGTGGGCGACCCGGACACCATTGCGCTGCGCACCCAGCTGTTTTTCCTGATGTTGCTGGTGTCGGTCGCGGCGGCGGTGATTGCGGTCAACACCGCCCGCAAGCTGATCGCCCGCCGTGGCATCTGGACCGGCGCGATACTGGGCGTGGCCCTGTACATCGTGATCGTCTCGGTGGCGGGCGGTTTGTTCCCGGTCATCAATGAAGTGCCAGAGCAGTTCTCGGCCGTGTTGCTGTGGAAATTTCGCGTCGCCTCGCTGGGCATCCAGCTGGTGCTGTGGACCACCGTCGGCCTGGTGTTCGGCGCCGTGGCCGAGCGCACGCTGAACGGTGCGCAGGCACGCCTGAATCGCTGAGACCCCGCGTCATCGACCGCTATCGCAGGCTCTCCTGCGGTAGCGGGCTGTCACTTTCGCCGCCACCGATCGGCACGCCCACGCGCAACAACCCCCTCCCCCACAAATCCAATAAATTTCATTGTTATGTCAGCACCACGAATGTTAGGTTAATAACAGCCACCATAAAAATGTATGACAGATAACATAGACCGCCGGGCACGTCATGGACAAGCACAGCTTTCACCACACACTGGAACAGCAATTTCCCACGCTGACGCCCACGGGCAAGCGGATTGCTACGTACCTGCTGGCCAACCTGTCGCAGCTGCCTTTTGAAACGGCCGACAGCATTGCCCAACACGCCGGCACCACTGGCATCACCGTCGGCCGCTTCCTGCGCACCCTGGGTTATCGCAACCTGGATGACGTGAAGCGAGGCCTGCGCGGCGACCCACAGTCCCACTGGCTGATCACCGACCGCCTGGGCGCGTTTCGCCAGGAAGCCCATCAGCAAGACGCCCTCGACCGCTCCCTGGCCCGCGAAGTCGAGGCCATCGAACACACCTACCAGCTGGCGCGCAGTGAACCGTTCGGGCGCATCGTGCAGCAGATCGTCGAGGCCGATGCCGTGTTTATCCTGGGTATCCAGTCGACTCGCGGCATTCTCAGCGCGTTTCACAGCCACCTCGAATACATCCGCCCCAAGGTCTATTACGTTGACGGCCTGTCGGGCATCTATGCCGAAACCCTGAACTCGGGCTTCGAAAAGCCCTACGCGCTCATCGCCGATTTCCGCGCCTACTCCAGCATTACGCCGACCTTCTGCGAAACCGCCAACGCCGAAGGTTTGCCGCTGGCGCTGATCACCGACCTGCAGTGCCCGTGGGCGCGGGACTATGAGACGGACCTGCTGCAACTCAAGACCGATGTAGGACAGTTCTGGGATTCCATGGCCCCGTTAACCTGCCTTTTTAATCTGATAGTCTCCGCCGTGGCCGAACACTACGGCGAGCGCCTGGATGCGCGTCTGGCAAAAAACCGTGCCCTGCAACAGGCCTTTGGCCAGTTTGAACCGTGACCGAGAAAGGACCTCTTCAAGTGAACAACCCTCTGCTCGTAGAAATCGCCCCGCCTGAATTCCCGGTGCAGATCGACCTGATCTACGCCAGCGCCGACAACCTGGCAGGCGTCGTGATCTACCGCAACGCGCGTTGCCTGCTGCACACCGAGGCCGCCGAGTGCCTGCGCAAAGCCAGCCAGTTTGCCCGCCAGGCTGGCTACACCCTGCGTATCTATGACGCCTACCGCCCGGCCTATGCCCAGCAACTGCTGTGGCAAGCACTGCCCGACCCCAACTACGTGCGCGACCCGCGCCTGGGCTCGCACCACACCCGGGGCGTGGCGGTGGACCTGACCTTGCTCGACGAGCACGGTGAGCCCCTGGACATGGGCACGGCCTTTGATGCCATGGAGCCCAAGTCCCACCCGTTCTACCCCGACCTGCCGCCGCAGGTGCAGCGCAACCGTTTGATCCTGATGGGCATCATGCTCGGCGCAGGCTTCAAGGCGATTGCCACGGAGTGGTGGCATTACGAGCTGCCGGATGCCGAAAACTTCCCCCTGATCGAGGAGTCGCACTGACCTTAAAACCTGCCCCCACAATAATAAGCAGCACCTTTGGCTCCAACTGCCCGGTTATAGATTTCATAAAAACTGACCCGCTTTTTCCTCTAAATAATCAAGGAAACCGGCATGACCCTTAGCACCCGAAACACCCTGACCCTGTCCCTGCTGTGCGCGGCCCTGAGCCTGGGCGCGTGGCAATCGGCAAGCGCCGCTGCGCCCAAGGACACCCTGATGATCGGCAAAGCCGCCGACCCGCAAACCCTCGACCCGGCCGTGACCATCGACAACAACGATTGGGCCGTGACCTACCCCGCCTACCAGAAACTGGTGGCCTATAAAGTCGAAAACGGCAAAGGCAGCACCGACGTGCAGGGCGACCTGGCCGAGCGTTGGGACATTTCCGCCGACAACCTGGTGTGGACCTTCACCCTCAAGCCCGGCAACAAATTCGACGACGGCGCCGCCGTGGATGCCAACGCCGTGAAGTTCTCCTTCGACCGCGTGATGCAGCTCAAGCAAGGCCCGTCCGGTGCGTTCCCGGATGACATGAGCGTGAGCGTGATCGACCCGCTCACCGTGCGTTTTACCCTGACCAAACCCTACGCGCCCTTCCTCTACACCCTGGCCCACAACGGCGCCGGCATCATCAACCCGGACGTGGTCAAGCAAGGCGACGTCAACGCCTACCTGTCCACCCACACCGCAGGCTCCGGCGCGTTTCGCCTGAGCAACTGGCAAAAGGGCCAGTCGCTGACCCTGGAACCCAACACCTATTACGCGGGCGCAAAACCTGCGCTGAACAAGGTGGTGATCAAGATCATCGGCGAAGCCTCGGTGCGCCGCCTGCAGCTGGAAAAAGGCGACCTGGACATCGCCGAAGACATGCCCCAGGACCAGCTCACCACCCTGGCCAGCAAAAAGGGCGTGGTGATCGACGAGTTCCCGTCGCTGCGCGTGACCTATCTGTACCTGAACAACAAAAAGGCGCCGCTGGATAACCTCAATGCGCGCCAGGCCCTCGTCGATGCGGTGGACTACAAAGGCATCGTCGACGGCATCCTCAAGGGCCAGGCCAAGCTCATGAACGGCCCGATCCCGGCCGGGATGTGGGCGCATGACGACAGCCTGCCGCTGATGAAACAGGACCTGGACGCCGCTGGCGCCAACCTGAAAAAAGTCCCGGGCAAGATCACCAACCTGAACTTCATGTACTCCGACAAGGACGCCAACTGGGAGTCCATCGGCCTCACCCTGCAAGCCAGCCTGGCACCGCTGGGCATCAACCTGAAGATGGAAAAACTGGCCAACGCCACCATGCGCGAACGCCTGGGCAAGGGTGACTTCGACGTGTCCATCGGTTCCTGGGCACCGGACTTTTCCGACCCCTACATGTACATGAACTTCTGGTTCGACTCCGCGCTGCAAGGCCTGCCGGGCAACCGCTCGTTCTACAGCAACCCGCAGGTGGACACGCTGGTGCGCGATGCGGCGGCCAACAACGACACGGCCAAGCGCACCGAGCTGTACCAGCAAGCGCAAAAGATCGTGGTCAAGGACGCCGTGTACGCCTACCTGTACCAGAAGAACTACACCCTGCCGATGCGTGACTCGGTGAAGGGCTATGTGTTCCATCCGATGCTGGAGCAGGTGTTCAACGTGGCTGAAATCAGCAAGTAACCCGTAAAGCGCCGAGGTGGGAACCGGCGGGCCTGCGTTGCCCGCCCGTTCCCACGCTGACGGCCTCCTGATTCACAGTCCCGTGCTACAGAGGAGCCCCCATGGCCTTCCTGACTGTTTTGCGTAAACGCCTGTTCGGCCTGTTGCTGGTCGTGGTGGGCGTGTCGCTGATCACCTTTTGCATCTCTCACCTGATTCCGGGTGACCCGGCGCGCCTGATTGCCGGCGACCGGGCCACCGATGCCATCGTCGAGAACATCCGCCACCAGCTCGGCCTCGACCTGCCGCTGTACCAGCAATACCTGCGCTACATGAGCGACCTGCTGCACGGCGACCTCGGCACCTCGATCCGTACCAGCCGCCCGGTGCTGGAAGACCTGCAGACCTTCTTCCCCGCCACCCTGGAGCTGGCCTTTGCCGCGCTGCTGCTGTCGGTGCTAGTGGGCGTGCCGCTGGGGGTGTTGTCGGCGGTGTACCACAACCGCGCCATCGACCAGTTCGCACGGACCCTGGCGGTCACCGGCATTTCGACCCCGGCGTTCTGGCTGGGCCTGGGCTTGATCGTGTTGTTCTACGGCCAGCTTGGCTGGCTCCCCGGCAGCGGCCGGCTCGACGAGGGCCTGAACCCGCCCCGCACGATCACCGGTTTTTACCTGGTGGACGCCCTGCTGGCGGGCGACCTCCCTCTGTTTCTCAACGCGCTGGAACACCTGCTGTTACCGGCCATCACCCTGGGGTTCGTCAACCTCGGCGTGGTCGCCCGGCAGATCCGCTCGGCCATGCTCGACCAGCTCGGTGAAGACTACATCCGCACCGCCCGCGCCTATGGCCTGTCGCGCTGGGCGGTGATTTTGCGCCACGCGCTGCCCAATGCGCTGATCCCCTCGATCACCGTGCTCGGCCTGACCCTGGGCGATTTGCTCTACGGCGCCGTGCTCACCGAAACCGTGTTTGCCTGGCCGGGCATGGGCGCTTATGTGGTCAAGTCGATCCAGGCCCTGGATTTCCCGGCGGTGATGGGCTTCGCCATTCTGGTGTCGTTTATTTATGTACTGCTCAACATGCTGATCGACCTGCTTTACCGCGTGGTCGACCCGCGTATCGGCGAGGTGAATTGAGATGACCGCCCCCGTAACCATGCCCGTACCGGTGCCCCTGGCCCAACGCCCCACCTGGCGCACGCGCCTGGCGTACCTGAGCTACCAGGTACGGCGCAGCCCGCTGACCCTGGCGGGTTTGCTCATCACCCTGATCGTGCTGCTGTGCATGGCCTTCGCGCCCTGGCTGGCCAGCCACGACCCTAACGCGCTGAACCTGGCCCAACGCCTGGCCCCGCCCTCTGCCGAGCACCTGTTCGGCACCGACGAGGTGGGCCGCGACCTGTTCAGCCGGGTGCTCTACGGCAGCCGCCAGTCGGTGGGCGTCGGCCTGTTCGTGGCCTTTGCCTCGTGCCTGGCCGGGGGCCTGCTGGGGTGCCTGTCGGGGATCATCGGCGGGCGTTTCGACAACCTGGTGATGCGCCTGATGGACATCATCCTGTCGGTGCCGTCGCTGGTGTTGATCATGGCGTTGGCGGCCGCCCTGGGCCCCAGCCTGTTCAACGCAATGCTGGCGATCACCGTGGTGCGCATTCCGTTCTACGTGCGACTGGCCCGGGGCCAGGCCCTGAGCATCCGCCAGATGGGTTACGTCAAGGCATCACGGACCTTTGGCGCCGGGCGCTGGCATATCGTGTCCTGGCACGTGGGCCGCAACGCCCTGCCGCCGCTGCTGGTGCAACTGAGCCTGGACATCGGCAGCGCCATCCTGATGGCGTCGGCGCTGGGGTTCATCGGCCTGGGCGCACAACAACCTACCGCCGAGTGGGGCGCGATGGTGGCCACCGGGCGTAACTTCATTCTCGATAACTGGTGGTATTCGACCTTTCCGGGGCTGGCGATCCTGGTGACCGCCACCGGCTTCAACCTGCTGGGTGACGGCGTGCGCGACCTGCTCGACCCACGGCAACAGGGGAAATGACCATGACCCAAGCACCGGTCCTTGCCATCAACAACCTGAGCCTGGAATTCCCGGCTTACCGCAACAACGTCCAGGCCCTCAACGGCGTGTCGCTGCACGTCAACCCGGGGGAGATCGTCGGGGTGGTCGGTGAGTCCGGCTCTGGCAAGTCCGTCACCGCCATGCTCAGCCTGCGCTTGCTGCCCGAGCGCAGTTACCGCATCACCTGCGGCAGTTTGCAGATGCTGGGCCGCGACATGCTCAGTGCGCCGGAAAAAGAGCTGTTGAAGATTCGCGGACGCGATGCGGCGATGATCTTCCAGGAGCCAATGACCGCCCTCAACCCCACCCGGCGCATCGGCCGGCAGATGCTCGATGTGATCATGCACCACCAGCGCGTGAGTAAAGGCGCCGCCCGCGCCAAGGCCATCGACCTGCTGCGTGACATGCACATCGCCGACCCCGAGCACGTCCTCGACAGTTACCCCTTTGAGCTGTCTGGCGGCATGCGCCAGCGGGTGATGATCGCCCTGGCGTTTTCCTGCGATCCGCAATTGCTGATCGCCGACGAACCCACCACCGCCCTGGACGTGACCGTGCAACGCCAGGTGCTGTTGTTGCTGCGCGAAAAAGCCCGGGCGCGCGGCACCGCCATTTTGCTGATCACCCACGACATGGCCGTGGTGTCGCAGTTCTGCGACCGGGTCTACGTGATGTACACCGGCGCCGTGGTCGAAGAAGGCCCCACCGCACAGGTGATGAGCGACCCGCGCCATCCGTATACACAAGGTTTGCTCAGTGGTTTGCCGGAACAGGTCGAGCCCGGCGAAGACCTGCAAACCATCACCGGCCAAGTGCCCAACCTCGCCGCCCTGCCCACCGGCTGTACCTTTCGCGAACGTTGCCCGCAGGCCATGGCCTTGTGCGTGGAACGCCCCCACCTGGACTCGATCAACCCGGCCGGCCAACGCAAAAGCGCGTGCTGGCTGACCACCCGGGAGGCTGTGTGATGACTGAGCCGCTGTTGACCTTGCGTGATGTGCGCGTGAAATTCCCGGTGAAAAACGACTGGCTGGGCCGCCCGCGCGGATACGCCCACGCGCTGAACGGCATCGACCTGCAAGTACGCCCCGGCGAAACCCTGGGCATCGTCGGCGAGTCCGGCTGTGGCAAAAGCACCCTGGCGCAGTTGTTGATGGGCCTGGTGCCGCCCAGCGACGGCGAAGTGAACTGGGCCTACACCAGCGACCGCGAGCGCCATCGCCATGTGCAGATCGTGTTCCAGGACCCGCAATCGTCCCTCGACCCGCGCCTGCCGATCTGGAAAATCATCACCGAACCGTTGTTTGCCCTGGGCGACACGCCCAAGAGCGAAATGCGCGGCATCGCCGCCCGGGTGGCGGCGCAAGTGGGCATTCGCGCCGAGTACCTGGACCGCTACCCCCACCAGTTTTCCGGCGGCCAGCGCCAGCGCATCGCCATCGCCCGGGCGCTGGCGTCCAACCCCAGCATTCTGGTGCTGGACGAGCCCACCTCGGCGCTGGACATCTCGGTGCAGGCGCAAATCCTCAACCTGCTGGCCGAGCTGCAACGCCGCCTTGGGCTGACCTACATCCTGATTTCCCACAACGTGTCGGTGGTGCGCCACATGGCCGACCGCGTGGCCGTGATGTACCTGGGCCAGATCGTCGAGTTGGGGTGTGCCAAGCAGGTGCTGGAACAGCCAAGGCACCCGTACACCCGGCTGTTGCTGGAGGCGGTGCCTAAACTGGGGGTCGCGCTGGATGAGGCCTACGTGAGTGCCCCCACGGAACTGCCGGGCAACCGCGTGCTGCCGGAGGGGTGTTTCTTTCTGGACCGCTGCCCACGGCGCACCCAAGGTTGCGAACGCCCGCAGCGGCTGGTGGGCAGTGTGCATCAGCAGATGCGCTGCCACCTGGAACATCCCTGAAGCCATGGGTGGACGCGGGTGGGCCCGCCTCCACCCCCAACGCCCTTAGAGCGCAGGCGTCTCCTCACGGGCATCGGCCACGGCGGCATCGGCCTGGGCCTGGAGCTGGGCGGCCTGCTGGGTGTAGTCACGCAGGTACACGATGAACTCCTGCAAGAGGCGGTCCCACAGTTCCAACTGACCGCGCAGGTACGTCGCGCCGACACCGGCCACCACCACGTCCATCTCCATCAGCAGGAACTCGCCCTGCAACGACAGCCGGGCAAACCGGCGCGAAGCGTTCCACACATCGGCCAGGCCCTTGGGCAGCTCGCCTTGTACGCGCAGCGCGCAGCTGTAGGTGAAGTCTACGTAGCTGCCCTGCTCTGTCGCCGGGTTGCCAAAGCGCACGGAAAACCCGATACCCTGGCTGGCGCTGAGCAGTTGCACGCTGCCGTTCTGCTCGGTCTGGTTGACGCGGTAGCCGGAGGCCTGAAGCAGTTCAGTCAGCGTGTGCGGGGTCACGCTGGCGATCAGTTGTACATCGCTCATAAACATATCTTCCTTGTTGATCAATGAGTCACGAGGGCTTGCGGAGCATCAAACCGTTTAAGGTATAGCTCATCATTCAAGCCCTACGCCAATCCTCACCGGATCAACACGTTCAAGACGCCGCCGACACCTGCAACGCGCCCGCCTTCACATTAGCCACCACCGCCGGCTTGCCAGCGGCGACGAAGTCTTCCGTGCGCAACACCACCAGGGCAATCAGCGACACCACGCCGGTGCCGACGTAGAAGTACCAGGGCGAGGTGATGTCGCCGGTCAACTGGATCAACCAGGTCGAAATCAGCGGCGCGCTGCCGCCAAACACCGCCACCGGCACGTTGTACGCCACGGCGATACCGGTGGAGCGGATGCGGGTGGGCAACAGCTCGCTCATCAGCGCGTAAGTCGAGGACGCGTAGAGCCCGAACAGAATCGCCACCGCCATCAGCGGCCAGAAGAACGACGCGGCCGTGGCCGTGGGCGCCGACTTGAACAGCCAGAACATGGCCAGCGTGGCCAAGGTGCCGATCACCAGCAGGAAGGGTTTGCGCCCGTATTTATCGGTAAAGGCCCCGCCAAACGGCATCACGAACGCGGCCGAGAAACTGGCCACGAACACGTAGAGCAAAATGGTGCCGCTGTCGAACTTGAGGATCTTGGCCATGTAGGTCGAGGCAAAGGTGAGCACCAGGTAAAAGATCGAGCTGTGCAGGGTGATGATGAAAAACACCAGCGCAATCGCGCGTTTCCACTGCCACACTTCGCGCAGCGGCGCCTTGGAGGTGTCACCGGCCCGTTGCAGGGCAAGGAACTCGGGGCTGTCTTCAAGCTTGAGGCGGATGTACATGGAGATAAAGCCCAGCGGCGCCGCCATCAGGAACGGCACGCGCCAGGCCCATTCCTGCATCAGTTCGGCGCCCAGGATCCAGGTCATGCCGTTGGCCACGGCGCCGCCCAGCAGCAGGCCGAGCACCGCCGTGACCATCAACCAGCAGGTGGCAAACCCGCGTCGCCCGGGGCCTGCGTATTCAGAGATAAAGCTGGTGACGGTGCCGATCTCGCCGCCCGCCGAGAAGCCTTGCACGCAGCGCACCAGAATCAGCAGCACCGGCGCGGCGATGCCCAGGCTCGCGTAAGTGGGCAACAGGCCGAGCAGGCAGGTGGAACCGCTCATCATCACCAGGGCCATGATCAGGGTTTTGCGCCGCCCGATCTTGTCGGCCAGCGGGCCAAAGAACAGGCCGCCGAGCGGGCGGATGAAAAAGCTCAGGGCAAACGCGGCAAAACTGGCGAGCAGGCTGGTGGTGGGGTCATCGGAAACGAAAAACGCCTGGCCGATGTACACGGCCAGAAAGCCGTACACGCCGTAGTCGTACCACTCGATCAGGTGGCCGGAAGTGGCACCGATAAACGCACGGCGACGCTTGTGCGCCGTGTCTTGGGGTTGAATGCCCATCGAAGGGACTCCTTGTCTGATGTCTGTCCATAAAAAGCGGGATTAGCGAACGGCGGCGATGCTCTGCTCTTTTAACCAGGCCCGCAAGTCGGTCTTGAGGATTTTTCCGTAGCTGTTTTTAGGCAGCTCGTCGCGAAAGATGTATTTCTTCGGTTTTTTGAACGAGGCCATGCGCTCGGTGAACCAGGCCGTGAGGGCGGTTTGATCCAACGGCTGGCCATCGCCTGTGACCACAAACGCCACCACCGACTCGCCCCACTGCGCATCGGGCTCGCCCACCACGCACACTTCAAACACCTGCGGGTGCTGGGCCAGTACCTCTTCGACTTCCCGCGGGTACACGTTGCTGCCGCCGCTGATGATGACGTCTTTGGAGCGATCGGTGAGCGTCAGGTAGCCGGCCGGGTCGAGAAAGCCGATGTCGCCGGTCAGCAGCCAGCCATCAACGAGGGTCTGCCGGGTGGCCGTTTCGTTGCGCCAATAGCCCTGCATCACCGTGGCGCCGCGTACGGCGATCTCGCCCCGCTCGCCGCACGGCAGCGGCTGATGCGCGGCGTCCAGGATACGGATCTCCACGCACGCCTGCGCCTGGCCGACCGACGCAGCCCGCGCGGCCCAGCCGGGGCGGTGACGGTCGCCGATCAGCGAGCGGGGCAATGCGCTGATGGTCATCGGGCTCTCGCCCTGGCCGTAGATCTGCACCAGGCGCGGGCCGAAGGTGTCGAGGGCCTGCTCCAGGTCTGCCAGGTACATGGGGCCGCCGCCATACACGAGGGTTTTGATGCCCTCCCCGCCATAGCCCTGGCGCCGCGCCTGCTCGACCATGCGCTTGACCATGGTCGGCGCGGCAAACAGCGACACGTCGTGTAACCGGGTTGCCAGTGCGAACAGTTCGGCGGCATCAAAGCCCCGGGACTCGGGCACCACATGCCGCGCCCCGCAGCGCACGTGAATGAAGTTGTACAGCCCGGCGCCATGGGACATCGGCGCGGCATACACCACCGCATCGCCCGCAGTCACGGGGTCCACGTCGATGGGGTAGCACAAGGACATCGCCATCAGGTTGCCATGGGACAGCATCACACCCTTGGAACGCCCGGTGGTGCCCGAGGTGTAAAACAGCCAGGCGAGGTCCTGGTCGTGGCGCGCGCAAGGCGCCTCCAGCGACGGCCCCACCTGGGCGGCGGGCAGCGGGTGCCCGTCCAGCTCGCGGCACCCCGGCGGCAGGTCGGCCGGGGCGAACACCTGGCCGCCATCGGTAAAGATCAGCCGGGCCTGGGCGTTGTCGGCGATCCAGGCCGCTTCTGCCGGGTGCAATTTATGGTTGATGGGCACTACCACCCCGCCCATCCACCAGATGGCGTAGAGCAGCTCCAGGTACTCGCAGCAGTTTTTCATCAGCACCGCCACCGCATCGCCCGGCACCAGCGCGTGCGCGCCCTGCAACGCAGCGGCGCGTTGGCGTACGCGAGCGGTGAAGGTGGCGTAGTCGGCCACTTGCCGGGCGCCTTCGAACAGGGCCGGGCGCTGGGGGTCGCGACGTTGGGTGTCGTGCAGCCAGTGGGCAATGTTCATCGGTCAGCTCCGGCGGGCTTGCAACACCGAGGCGTAGTTGGCGACCGCCATGCCGCCCATGTTGAACACCAGGCCAAATTCGGCCTGGGGCACCGCCAGGCCAATGGGCTCGCCGGTCAGTTGGCGAAACGCCAGCGCATGCATCGACACGCCCGTGGCGCCCACCGGGTGCCCCTTGGCCTTGAGCCCGCCCGACAAGTTCACCGGCAAACGCCCGCCGGCCCGCACCACGCCACTGTCCAGCACACGGTGGCCTTCGCCCTTGGGCGCCAGGCCCATGGCTTCGTAGATCAACAGTTCGGCGATGGTGAAGCAGTCATGCACTTCGGCAAAACTCAGGTCGGCCAGGGTGACATTGGCGGCGCGCAGGGCCGAATGGATCGCCCGTTGCGGGCCTTCAAAAGCAAGGATGTCGCGTTGCGCAATTGGCAGCCAGTCATTGACCTGGGTCAGCGCGCGGATCTGCACCTCACGGCGAAAACGCGCGGCGCGCTTGGGCGAAGCCAAAAGGATGGCCGCGGCGCCGTCGCTGATCAACGAGCAGTCGGTGAGGCGCAGCGGATCGGCCACCAGCGGGTTGCTCGACGACACTTGGTTGCAGTGCTCGAAGTCCATCACCCGGTGCATCTGCGCCAGAGGGTTGGCCATGGCGTTGGAGTGGTTCTTGGTGGCGATGGAAGCCATCGACGACAGCGGGCAGTGATAACGCTGGGTGTACTGGCGCGCGGCCTGGCCAAACAGTTGCGGAAAACTCAGGCCCGCCTCGGCGGCGTCGTTCTGGTAACCGGCACCCGCCAGTGCCTGGGTGACCTGGGCCGTGGTGTTGTGGGTCATCTTTTCGGCGCCCACCACCAATACCAGCTCGGCGCTGCCGGACAGGATCGCGTTGACCCCCGCCTGGATCGCCGCCGAGCCCGAGGCGCAGGCATTTTCTACCCGGGTGGCCGGCTTGAACCGCAGCGCCGGGTCGGCCTGCAGCATCAAGGAGGCGGCAAAACCGTCGGTGACCATGCCCGCGTTGAAATGGCCGAGAAACAACGCGTCAATCTCGCAGGCTTCGATGGCCGCATCCTGCAGCGCTTCGCGGGTGACCTGGACGATCAAGTCCTCCAGGGTGGAGCCTTCCAGGCGACCAAAACGTGAATGGCCAGCAGCAACAATCGAAACGCAATCAACAGGCATGTTTATTTTCTTCTGTTCTTGGTACGGACTTTCCTTAGAATGGCGCATCGAACCCGGCACTCGCCAGTTCGTGCAACTACTTACAAGGCTAAGTAGCGCCACCGGACAGCCCCCCAAGGCAGGATGCCAATGAGCGTTTTCGCACACCAACTCCAAGACATCGAACGCCTGGCGTTCAAGGTTTCCCCCGCGCCCCAGTTGATCACCAGCCAGCGGGTGATCCTCGACTGCAACGAGGCGTTCCTGCACCTGTTCGGGTATGGGCGTGATGCGTTGCTCAATCAGCTGACCGTGCTTATCTACCCGTCCCAGGCCGATTACCAGGCGATTGGCAAGCGCAGCCACGAGTGGTTGCGCAACAGCAAAAACGGCTCTTATTCCGACGAGCGTTTCATGCAGCACCACGACGGCGAAGTGTTCTGGGCCCGCTCCCACGGCTACACGCTGACCCCGGACGACCCGTTCAAGCTGATGGTGTGGCACTTCGAGCGGCTGGACCGCACGCACCAGGGCACCGGCGACCTCACCCCTCGCGAGCGGGAAATCGCCATGCACATCGTCAATGGGCTCAAGTCCAAGGAGATCGCCCTGCGCCTGGGCATTTCTCACCGCACCGTGGAAGTGCACCGGGCGCGGCTGATGAAAAAGCTGCAGGCGAAGACGGCGGTGGAGCTGGTGTCGAAGATCATTATGGTGAGCTGACAGCCCCACGCAGTGGCTTAGTGCAAGGCCCGCGTCACCAGAAAACTCTGCAAATTCGGCTCATCGTCCAGCTCGATCGCCTGGGCCGGGCGCGGCAGGTTGTCCAGCACCACACGCCAGAACGCCTGGGCGGCTTCATCCTGGTCGTAAAAGCGCACCAGCCAATTGGCCGAGCCGCTGCTGAGCACCTGGGTGGCCAACGCGCTGCCGATGCCTTTGCGCCGGTAGCGCTTGAGGATGAACAAGTCGGCCAACTCCAGCGCGTCGATGCCCGGCAGCTCACTGCGCTCGACCAGCAAAAAGCCTGCGACATAGCCGTCGACCAGTATCAGGTTGGCGCTCCACTGCGGGGCCTGCCAGTAGCGGTCCAGGTGCTCTTGATGAATGTAGAAACGGCCGTCGGGCTCCACGTCCTCCTGCTCCCAGTCCGAGGACTCGTAGGCGTAGAACTGGTAGAGGTTGGCGATCAATTCGGCATCTTCCGGGCCGGTCTGGATCAGCTCGACGGTGGTTTCAGGCGTGGCGGGCATAGGCATCTCGGTCAAAACACGGCGCAGGCGCCTGGGTGGGGCGCCATTGTTCACAAAAGCGCCCCACAATGCCATCCGTGGCGGTCAAGCTTTCTGCTTGCTGAACCAACCGCAACTTTCTATTGTCAACGCCGAATTCGTTACAAGATTAGACTAAACTCTGTAGCACTTCCCTCCCCCTTGTTTTCAGGAAAAGTACTTTGACAAACGTCTGCTCCAGCGGCCTCGATGTTGGCTTTGCGTCCCTGGATTACCTGCAAATCGGCATTCTGGGCATCATCCAAGGCATTACCGAGCTGCTGCCCGTGTCTTCCACCGCCCACATGCGCATCGTGCCCGCCCTGCTCGGCTGGCCAGACCCAGGCTCGGCGTTCTCTGCCGCCATGCAACTGGCCGCCTTGGCGGCGGTGATCAGCTACTTCTGGAAAGACGTGCGCCAAGTCACCGTCGGCAGCATCAGCGCGGTACGCCAGGGCGACTACAACAGCCACTGGTTCAAACTGGCCGTGGCGATCATTTTGGCGACCATCCCCATTTGCATCGCGGGCCTTGCGTTGTCATCGACCCTCAATGCCTGCAACTCGCCGCTGCGCGGGCTGATGGTGATCGGCATTTCCTGCCTGGTCATGGCGGTACTGCTGGCCGCCGCCGAACTGACGGCCCGCCACCGCCGCACCGTGGGTGAAATGCGCCTGCGCGACGCGCTGATCGTGGGTATCGCGCAGATTGGCGCGCTGATCCCCGGCGTCTCCCGCTCGGGCTCCACCCTGACGGCTGCATTGTTCCTGGGTTTCAAACGCGAAGAAGCCGCACGTTTCTCGTTCCTGCTGGGCCTGCCCGCCATCGCCCTGGCCGGCTTGAAAGAACTGTGGGTGCTGTTCCACGCCGACATGCCCGCCCATGCCTGGCCTCACTTGCTATTTGGCCTGGTGGTGGCGAGCATCTCGGCGTTCTTCGCAATCTGGGGCCTGATGAAGTTTTTGGAGAAGTTCTCCACCTGGCCGTTCGTGATTTATCGCGCGGTGTTGGGGGTGTTTTTGATTGTGGCGGTGAGTACGGGCCTGCTGAGCTAAGCCGCGCAGCAGAACGCCTGTTGGCGTGGGGCAGCCACTGAGGACTCCCCACCGCCTGCCCAGCAGTGTTAGTGTGTGGAAATGTTTCTGACCACTCGATCAGACATTTCCCACCCACACCCTGCAAAGGAATGCCCCCAGCAATGGACTTTTCCCTCAAACAATTGGCCGCGGCCACGCTGGTCCTGGCCAGCCTTGCGTCGTTCACACCCTCGGCACTCGCCAACATCACCCCGCAACAAAGCACGGCCATCCTTGAAAGTTTCAGCGAGCAGCCGGTCACCGATTTCCGTCAGTTCCTTGCAAACCTCACCCACGGCAAGCTGGCCTTGGGCAAAGACGTTGCGCCCGCGATCACCGCGTTTCTGGCCGACAAGGACCTGACCGCCGACCAGCAAAACCAGATCCACCGCCTGCTGGGCCTCTACGCCCGAGTGAAATACGGCAAGGCCGCCACCCAAACCCTGCGTGAACTGGTAGAGATTCCGACCTTTCAGGTGGACGGTGTGGCCCAGCACGACAACCCCGAATTCATCAAGATCGCGGCCAAGATCAAAGACCTGGCCGAGTCGTTCAACCTGACCTTTCGCAATATCGACAACCGTGTCTACGAGATCTCGTTGCCCGGCAGCGGCGATGAAGTGGTGGGCATTCATGCTCACGCCGACGTCGTGCCCGTCACCCCGGAAAACTGGGTACTGGCGGACGGCACCAAGCTCGACCCGTTCAAGATCACCCTGATTGGCGATCGCATGTACGGCCGTGGCACCGAGGACGACAAGAACGGCATTGTCGTCGCGCTGTATGCCATGAAAGTGATCAAGGAAGAAAAGCTGCCCCTGGCGCGGCACTTCAAGCTGCTGGTGGACACCACCGAGGAAACCTCCGGCGACGCCATCCCGTACTACTTCGAGCACAATCCCACCCCGCAATACAACCTGGCGCTGGACGGCGGCTACCCGGTGGTGATCGCCGAAAAAGGCTACGGCACCGTGATGGCAAGCTTCCCCAAGCGCAAGGCAGACGGCAAAGGCGCGGAAATTGTCTCGCTGACCGGCGGCCTGGCGACCAACCAGATTCCTTCGGTGTCGGTGGCGATGCTGCACACGGACCATCCCGCCGAGCTGGCCGCCAGCCTGCAACAGGCCGGCACCCAGTACGCCCAGCAGAACGGCGGCAATTTCCAGGTGGCCGCCCAGGTGGTCGGCAACGACGTCAAGCTGACAGTGACCGGGGTTTCTGCGCACTCCTCCGAGCCGCAAAGTGGCGTCAACCCGGTGGCCCGAGCACTGGGGTTCATCAACAGCCTGAACGGCAAGGTGGCCCTCAAGCACAACGCCATCACCGACGCCGCCCGCTACGCGGCCGACAACTGGGGCCTGGATTACCTGGGCAACACACTGGGTATCGCGTTTGCGGATGACTTCATGGGCCCGCTGACCACTTCACTGACCTACGTGGGAGAAGACGCCAAGGCGTTCAAACTGGCGGTCAACCTGCGGGTGCCCAAGGGCAAGACGCCTGCCGCGCTCAAGGCCCAGATCACTGAAAAACTCGGCGCCTGGACCCACAAAAGCCAGGTGGCCGTGACCTTCGACACCAAAATCGCCGAGCCGATGTACCGCAACCCCGAAGGTGAGTGGGTCAAGGCGTTGTTGGCAGTGGCCAGCGAAAACCTGGGCATGGCACACACCTTCGGCACCTCAGCCGGGGCGACCTCGGTGCACGAACTGCCCAACGGCGTACAATTCGGCCTGGCCCGCCCAGAGGTCAAATACACCGGGCACACCGATGGCGAATTCAAGACGGTCGAGCAGTTCCTGCTGGACCTGCAAATCGTCACCGAAATGATGGGCTGTATCGGGCAACTGCCTAAGCTGTGAGAAACACGCCGGGCCCGCTATTCTGGCGGGCCCACTGTGACCTTGATATGCAAGGTCGTGCAGGTTGAGCTCGGTATTGGCCCGGCTCACCGCCCGCCCCAAACACGGCCCTCACACGGAGCACCACCATGGACCTGGAACAGGCCAAGGCCTTTTTGGCCCAGGCCGAAGAACATCGCCAGCCGACGTATGAGCCGAGCATATTTGCCTTGGGCGCCCGCGCTTACTACGAAAACCCCACCACCGACCTGCTCGCGTTTTTTCTTGACCCTGGGCAACGCCACGGGCTGGGGAATTGTTTTCTTCAAGCCCTGCTGAACGTTGTAAACCCCAGCCTCTCGCCAACCCTGCGCCTGCCGCCGCAGCGCGAGGTCAATACGCCCAACGGCAACCGCATAGACGTGTTGCTTCACGGGGATGGCTGGCTGCTGGTGTTGGAAAACAAGATTTTCCATCACGCAATCAACCCGTTCGACGACTACGAGGCCTACGCCAAAACCCTCGCTAAATCCCACACACCGATGTTTGTTGTGCTTTCCCCTGCCGGGAACGCCGCAAAAGGCAACTGGGTCGGTTTGAGCTACACCACATTCCTCGCAGCGCTTCGCGAACAACTGCCCCGCCCGAACCCACGGGTGCCACTGGATAAATGGCAAGTGTTGGCAGGAGAGTTCCTGCTGCACCTGGAAAACGTCACCACGGAACGCGCCATGAACCCCGACAGCATCGACTTTGTGTTTGACCACCTGCCTCAGATCAAGGCACTCAACGAACTGCGCGACAAAGCCTTTGAAGCGCTGGACCGGAAAATCCTCGCCACGTTTCAGTCAAACATCCCCGGCTACAAACCCTACACCCGCCGACACACCTGGGATGGCTGGCCCGCCTTGCGCTACGCCTGCAAGGACTGGGAAACGTGGTCGGACGTTGTTCTTTATCTGGACTACAGCCAGACCGTACTCAGGCCTCTTATCAGGGTTTATTTGTGTGACGTCGATGAGCGCCTTATGGAGCAAGGGCGCAGGTTGTTTGTGGGCACCAGTATTGAACCGTGGACCGAGGGTAACTATGTGATCGGCTTTCAATGGCAGTTGGAGGCGTTTGACGAAGAGGTCATTTTCGGGATGTTGCTTGAGAAAATGCGCCTGTTGATGGGGTTTGAAAACGATGTGCGCGGTGGGTGAGCGATCCCTTGTACTGGGCACAGGGGGTCGGGTCATCGAAAATCTTCGGGGCTTTTTTTGACGTGTTTAATGCCGCGTAGGATAGAACGGTGTTAATGCGTTTGCGCCCTCCCCGCAGGGTTTTCTTGAGATCACCTCATTCCTTTTTAGTACGGTCAAGTAACCGACAACGGCTTGCGCGATGAACGCCTCTCGTTTTCAAAATTACAGGCAATGATCGGTGCCGACGTCGTCAGTGAGCTGCACTGCCAGGCGTCGCGCATTCTCGCTGGCCGCAGGGTTGCCTTGGGCGGCAGCCAACTGGTAACACGCCATCGCACGCGCCGTGTCACGGGTCTTCAGCGTGCCGTTTTCAAATGCATCACCCAGATAATTGATGGCATCGACAGAGCCCATTGAGGCGGCCCGGATGAGCTCTTCTTCCGCTTGGGCAGGACGATGGCACGGACCTTCAGGGGCGGTCGAATTACCGTAGCAATAAAACGTCGACAGGCTGGCAGCACCGTCGGCCAGGGTAGCGGCGGCGGCTTTCAACAGTGCTTCCACCTTATCGTCACTTAACTGTGGCGCCATCCCCGACAAACTGAGACTTGCGGCATCCAGGCTGGCTTGGGGGTCTTCAGAGGCAGCGGCGCACACGTAGTTTTCTAATGCCGCTTCAAAAAAAGCCGTGCCTAGCTCGTATAGCCCACTGCCGCCTAAGCGAGAAAAAGCATCGCCCCGCTGATAGCAGTCGTTTTCAGCGTTGTTCAGACCTGGTTTGCCTGGGGCCGAAAGATCATTGTCACTGATCGACCAGTCCTCTATCCCCTCGAGAACCCAGCACGTGGTGCGGGAAAAATTAAACACCTTGATATGGCTGTTGCCTGCGCGCTTATCGACAACCTTGACATGATGAGCATCGACATCTTCAACATTGATGCCCTCCACCTGGGCTGATGCTACAGGTGCCAGTAGCGGGAACATCAAAGAGGACACCGCTTGGACGGTAGTCTGTGGTTCAAACCCACCCGGCTCTGCTGTTGGTTTTAACACCAACGATTTCAGTGTGATGTGCGTCAGAGCCTGTTGGGATTCTGCACGTGAGGAAAATATCGAAAGGAAGGTGATGAAGTCTTCCGACGGGCATTCTGCCGCATAGGCAGCACCGTGGAAAAAGCTGAATGATACAAACAGGCTGAAAACTGCGGCCACAAGACGGAGCCGAGTTGACCGAATATGAGCGTTCATAAGTCCCTTTATGCGTTTTAATGCCGGTATATTAAGCCAGCGCCAGTACAAAATCTTACACCTAAACTATGAAGATTGCCCCGCTAACAACCGTTAACATCTTTGCAAAGTACCCAACCACGAATCTCTCTGCCCTTTGCGGTTTTATATAGAATCGATAGCCACCCGGCCGATACCACCTCTCGCTTTACCTTATCGCCACTCACCAAATACATTCCCGTGTCGGCGACGATGGTTTGCGACGAGTAAATTGAAGTTTTTCGTAAAATTGTTAGTTTAGGCCAATCGCCTATCCACCAGTAATAGTTTTGATGCAAGTTTTTGAAAACTTTTCACTCTAAAAACACAAACCATACCTAAAAAGTAACAAATAAAAATATATTATTTAGCGTTTATTTTTCAAATACGCTTTTATTTTGACTGCATCGACATACGAGAAACTTTGTGCTTCACCCTCTTGAAAACCATCAATTCCTGACAGGTTATCATCGTAGGTGACGAGGTTGTTCACGACCAACGAATTACGCTCATTTTTCTCATATCCATAAACCTGATAAAGAGTTCCATAGGTTCCAATGCCACGACTTGTCAGCGTCCACGAAACAAGCACGAGGACATTATTTTTTCCCTTTATCGGATAAAAAAATAACGACTCTATTTTAGGATCAGAGCCTGCGACCTCATACTTACCCACAAGCTCTCGAACTTTTTTTCCATTCTTCCCCATTTTTTCCAGTATCAGGGACACAGGAAATTCAACATCTCCTGTTTTTAAAAAAGACAACTCAGCCCCCTCAACAACGCTGGTTTTAAACGGCCCCTGAAGTAGCTCACCTTGCAAATATTTATTTTGATTTTCAGCAACCGCGAACGTTGACGCCAACATCAAGAATAAAAATATTGCTCGCATATGTTCTAGTGTGCTGTTCGCGAAATAAATTTCTGAGTAATTCGTCTACACTTCAAACG